>NZ_JAQFUL010000096.1:0-17031 GCF_027716265.1 Bacillus cereus group sp. Bc031 | reverse complement strand
TTTTCTCTCATTATACAAGAAAGACCCTATAGAATAGACTTTTTTTTAAGTGTCTATTCTATAGGGTACATTTTAATACGCCTCCTCCTTTTATTTACTTACGCCTTCTTAACGAATTGTGATTTTAACTTCATAGCTCCGAAACCGTCGATTTTGCAATCAATATCATGATCGCCATCAACTAGACGGATACTTTTTACTTTCGTACCGATCTTCACAACTGAAGAAGTTCCTTTTACTTTTAAATCTTTAATGACAGTAACAGCATCGCCGTCTTGAAGAACGTTTCCGTTCGCATCTTTTACAACTTTTGCACCATCATTATTTTCAGCTTCTGCTTCTTGGCCCCACTCATGAGCACACTCAGGACATACGAAAAGAACGCCATCCTCATACGTATATTCTGAATTACATTTTGGACAATTTGGTAAAGTAGCCATAAATTCATTTCCTCCGTTCATTATTTATACGTAAAAATCAAAATTGATGTTTACATCTCGATAAATAAAATTTGTATAGCATTTCTATATAGTGCCATAGTCTCACGTTATTGACAAGCCTACCTCAAATTCTCATTTTTTATTGTATTTTACAAAATTTCAATTCGTATGGTGTTTCCAAGTAAAAAAGAAGAACCTTCACAAGATCCTCCTTTTCAAAATGAACGAGTTCTGACTAGAACCCCCAACCATTTTCTTCAATATAAAATTGATACTCTTCTAGCTCATCTTCACTTAACTTCTTATTATTCTCATATACTTCTTGCCATTCAAAATAGTCTTCACTAAAATAAACAGCAAATTTAATTTTCACGTTTTTCTTCTCTGTATAATCATAACCAGTAAATTCTACTACATCATAATCTTGTTCTTTCTTCACAAACTTCCAAGTTGGATTATCCGTCATAATCTCTAAAGTCACCCCTTCACTACTTGAACGAACGACATTTTTAATATTCGGCTCAGTTGGTAAAAGTGAGAGTCCGAACATAGCTCCACCAAACATGATTCCAACTATAACCTGGAAACCAACCATACCAGCAAAACTAGCGCCACCCTTTGATTGTAAGTAATACGCCTTCTCATGATCTGGCATATCTTCTCCCTTATGTAATACACGAACAGCATGCTTATAATATAAACGGTTTCCTTGCCATCCAGTAAATATCATCGTTCCTAACTGAAGAACTAAACTACATGTTAAATAAATCCCATCTGGAATATCTATAAAAGGAGTTACAACGATACTAGGTACCGCCAATAACGTAAGTATAATAAACAACTTATACATTTTACGATAAGCTAACCAAAAAGTTGGGAAGAAAAAGGCTACCCAATTCCACGTATTCCCTTGCGCTGGATTTTCTACTTTGCCCCACTTAAAGTCATAATAAGCTGTATTCTTTTGAACAACTTTATGCAACTCTTGCGGAGAAATTTTTTCTTGTAAAACAGTGTCCTTCACGTACATCATCCTTTTCTCATATCTACATACGTGTATTTTATAGAAATAAAAAGAAGGAATCTAACAAAAAGGACATATATTTCATAAAAATGAACAGAAATCGAATATATTCCTACAATTTACCGTTTATTATTCCATTTTTCTTTTTAATATATTAGAATACTTATGAATGATAGGTTTAATACACTAAGTTAAGTATTTTGTATATTTGATAATGAAAAATGTTTCACATGAAACTATTTATATTTTGTATTACCTTGCCTCTACACAATGCGTGTAAAGCCCTTTCTACCTACTACAAAATAGAAAAGACGCCCTTTTCAAAAGGGCGTCTTTTTATAGTTGAAAATTTACTAATAAATAAAATGAATTGTTTAATACATGAATTCCAATTGGAACGAGTAAATTGTTTGTTTTCTTATAGATGTAGGCTAAACTTATGCCTATACCAAAAATATATAAAATACTCCCTACTGTAAGGGGATGCCCTAAAGTAAATATGAAAGCACTTATAACGGCACTACTAAGTGTAGAGAAGCGCTGAGATAATTTCATAAAAAACATACCTCGGAATACAAGCTCTTCCCAAATCGGCGCAAAAATCGTGAGTACAACTACATATAAAATGATTTCATTTTTAGTAGGCTCTATTACTATATTAGATTCCCCCACACGAAGCCCATGTGGTAAAACTAAATTTAATACCGCAAGATATATAAGCAGTACGATCATTGTCATTATTATTGTTACATAATGTTTTGAGTTATTGAATTGTATTGATTTTAGTAAATGCACACAGTAATTTCTTGCCGGTGCATACATTACAATAATCATACAAAACGTGAAGGGTGAAATGAGATGATTTACATACCACGGATATAATGAGAATTCATATAAAAAGTTCAAATAACCAATTCCGTACATTACCCCAAAAATAATTACTATCATGCTGATTACTTCTAACATACTCATTTGTACATTCTTTTCTTTATATGTAACTAATTCCGTGTCCACCATATCCCCTCCAGTATAATTAAACCTTTTAAACCATTATATACCAAATTAAACGTAAAAAAAGACAATACACTCAACTGTATTGTCCATTTTCTTCCCTACCATTTCTCTCTACACGTCTCAATTAAGTGCAGCAAATACCTCTTCGTCATATCTGCCCTTCTCCACCTTGAGAGCATTCTCTTTCCTTTTGGATTCTCCCGTATTCTCGCTACTTCTTTTAATAAAAGCTCCCACTCTTCCGCTGAATGTTCTAATAAGTATTGCAATCCTCTATCTTTTGAAACGATTGTTTTATGGTCTAGTGTATATAAAATACGCCCCATCGTAACGACCGCTGATTCTACCCATTCTTCTATAAAGAATACATATGGCTGCTTCGCCTTCCCGCTCCAGTACTGTTCTACGTTGTATTTCATCGTATTTACTACATCATCCCACCTTATTTCGAACGAAAGGTCTTCTGCTTCTTTCCCGCTCACTGTAATACCTTGATTTTTCAATGTCCACCATGTGACTGCATTAATATCCCAATGCCCTATATTCGCCTTACCATCTGCACAATACACGTACTCATTCATTTCATCATTGTATTTTCCTAAATCAGCAAGCGGAATATACATACCATCCATTCTTTTCCCTAACGTACTACCACTAAGTTTCTTATGAAGCTCTACAAGTTGCTGTTTTTCAGCTTCATTCACGGGATCACTTATTACCGTGACAAAATCAACATCGCTCGTTTCTGCATGAAATGCACCGAGTGCGATGGATCCGTAAATATACACCCCGACTATTTTTTCATCTAAAAAAATTTCTTTCAGTCCTACTATGTACTGCTCCATCAACTGCTCTACTTCTTTCGGTAACGCATGCTTTACTACATTCTCCACATCTATCCCTCCAATAAAAAAAGCCTTTGCAAATTCGCAAAGGCTTCCTGCTTTATAAATATTTCTCGATTTCTTCGTAAACATCCTTCAAACGAGGATTTCCTTCTCCAACAATTTCTCCATTTACAAGAACGACCGGATAAAATAAATCTTCCTCTACTACGCGCTCCGCGAATGCTTTTTTATCTTCATCTTCTTGTTCTTCTTGAAAATCAATATACTCGAAATTAAATTTATTTTCTTGTCCTTCATATTTACGACCAATCGCCGCTTGTAGCCACTCAAACGTTTCTGTTGAAGATGGCATTCCAACGCAGCTCGCACAAATTACTTTCGTCCCATACACTTGCACATTAACCATTTCTTCTCCCCCACTTCTTGTTCTGACAGTATATTCAGATGTCTTATTACATAAGCACATCATTTTACAAACTTATTCCATACCCCTATACTGAAAAAACACGTTGTAAACATGATAAAAAATTTCGGCAATAAAACAAGAACAGAAAAAATAGATTTTCCCCTCTATCTTGATTATAATAAAACTGATGAAAGGAGTCGATAAAAATGGAAAACCCACATATGCAAGAACAAGTACTAGAAGTATTAGATAAATTACGTCCATTCTTACTTCGCGATGGCGGAGACGTTGAATTAGTAGACATTGAAGAAGGTATCGTAAAATTACGCCTTATGGGTGCATGCGGAAGCTGCCCAAGTTCTACAATCACACTAAAAGCTGGTATCGAACGCGCATTACTTGAAGAAGTACCAGGCGTTATAGAAGTAGAACAAGTATTTTAATCTAAAAGCGGAAGCGGCTCGTTCAGAACAGGAGGTCATTGGAGCTCCTGACGAAGAGGCGCTTTTTGCCTCACAGGAAGGCGCGAAATGGCCGACTGTTCTAGCCACCGAACATTTTAGCCGCTAGAGCTAGATATTATCTAGCGGCTCGTTCAAAGCCACTTGCTAAAAGGAGACCAAATTTGGTCTCCTTTTTTTATACAAATCACATTTATCCGTTAACATCATAAAACAAAATTGGAAATCCTTCTCAAAAAATGCGATAATTGATACTATATAGTGAATCGTTCACACATATAAAGTAAAAAACATAGGGGGACGACACATGCCAAAAATGGGGAACACGTTTTTAACAATTCAAGAACTAGAAAAGAAAAAAGAGTATTTATTAGACCTTTCATCCGTTATACCGACATGGAATGCGAGCTATCAATTTTTATTTAAAGAAATCCAGCAAGAATTATTGAGTAAAGTAAATGAAAAAATCGAACAACATCAATTCATTTTAAATATATGTGCAGATCAACAGGTAGGGGCATAATGTATTACATACAATTGTGGTATATAAAAAAGAGACCTCAATCGGTCTCTTTTTTATACTTTTAAGACAGCCAATCTAATTTTCTAATCCCAAGCTTATCAACTGGTAAACGGAGTGAGCCATAAAAATGATTCATAAATTGCTCAGAGCGGTTCACATCGTGTAAAATGGCTTCTAAACGATCTCTATACATGCTTTTTTGTTCTTCGTTTCCTGTTTGGTAATATCGTTCGACTGTTTCAAAATAGTGAAGCGGGAACAGGAGCCTTGCAAATAATAGGCGCCACCCAAATGAGGATAGCGAATAATTCCGTTCATAATCTGTAACAAATTGAACGATTGTTTGCTCCCAGTCTTTCTTTTTTTCAATCATCATATAGCGGATTAATTCTGCTATATCTCGAGTTGGGTGATCATACACCCAATCAAAAGGAAGTTTGAGACGCTTCGTTTGATGCCATAATAAAGGTGTGAATCGTTCTTGGCAAATGGTTGCTGCATCCGTTAGTTGCGGTGTGTCATCCATTTCTGTATCAACAACATATTGAATGGCATTTTCCGCAACTCCTAAGTAATACGGGAAGGATTCAATAAACAATTGATCGAATACGTCTGTAGGGTGGTTCATCACTTGTGATTGCCAAAACTTTTCTAATTGATCGAGCCTTTTTTCCCATAATGCTTTCCATTCACCAATGCGGCTTAGTTGCTCAATTTCTTCTGGAAAGAATGCACCTCGTTTATGGAATATAGAAAGCTCACTTCCTAATGACATAGCATGTCGTTCTAACGCGCGCATACCTTTTAATAAGCAGTAATTTTGTTCTTCTATCTCACTTACATAGTAGCCGTGTATAGTCGGAACGAAAGTCGCTACAGTTATATCCCCTTGCTGGTTCATATAATCACTGAGCTTTTTCATCTCTACAAGTACTTCTTCCTCCATTTCTCCAATTGGAACAAGTACATAAATTTTGTTGCGAATCCAAAAGCTTTTATAGGGGCCAAGGGGGATTAATTCTTTAACATGCATATGATAATGCTCATAAATATGATGAATCATCGCAGTCGCCACCTATGGTTTTTCTTTATATATATGAGCTTGTGCTCGCCTTTCATTCCTATGCACATGATAAAGCAACGAAACGTATACAAATACTAAAAAGAAAAAAAGGTGATAAACATGAAAGAATCAAATCAACTACAAGAAAGAGCATTGCAACTATTACAAGAACGCGGTGTAACAATTGATGATATTGCTGAACTTGTTCATTTTCTTCAAAAAAAATATCATCCAAATTTAGAGATGTCAGAATGCCGTTATAACGTTGAGCGTGTATTATCAAAACGTGAAGTACAAAACGCACTGATTACAGGTATCGAACTCGATGTTCTCGCTGAAAAAGGCATGTTAAGTGAGCCGTTACAAGATATCGTAAAACGTGATGAAGGCTTATACGGAATTGATGAAGTGATCGCACTTTCTATCGTTAATGTGTACGGCTCTATCGGTTTCACAAACTTTGGATATATCGATAAATTAAAACCTGGTATTTTAGAATACTTAAATGATAAATCAACTGGAAAGGTGCATACATTCCTTGATGATATCGTTGGCGGAATCGCTGCCGCTGCTTCAAGCCGTTTAGCGCACAGAGCTGAGCATTCGGAATAATAAAATATGAAAGACCGTCAGTGTCATACTGACGGTCTTTCATATTCCATGAGCATAAATTCTCTTCCGCGGCTCAAAAAAATGGGCCCTTGCTGAAAACCTATGTTTTTATATAGCGTAATCGCTCTTGTATTAAATGTCGCTACACTAAGTCGAAACGTTTTCGGCCTAAATTCTTTAACAGCAAATGCTATGCCAACTTGAAAAAACATTTTTCCCAGCCCTTTCCCTGTTAACGCCGGCTTCATGCCAAGTCCGATATCAATTACATCTTCTCCACCATATAAATGGGCATCTCGTCCCCCTGGCACTTGTGCATTTTCTCCAAAACAAAAATAGCCGATAAACTCCCCATTATCGTCACAGCAGCCATAATACGTCCCATCTAATAATTCTTCTATTACTTCTTCTTCGCCTGAAAAACTATACAAATGATAAGGTTCTTCATACGTCCACGTATTTATCTCATTTGCTTCTTCTACCGTTAACTTATGTATATCCATCCTTCTCTCCCCTTATCAAATATTCTCTATATACTCATTCATTTTTCGTGCCTCATTTCCCTCTAATTGAAATATGCACAATTGCATACGCACGCCCACGGAACAAATGGTACAATTCATTTGAATCGCTGTTGCTACACTTCTTGATCAAAGAAAAGGCGTTAAAACGGATATTAGCGCCTTATCAAACTCAAGCAATTGGCACATTTTGTCATCTTGAAAGACACTCGAAAGAGTGTCTTTTTTTCTATACCTTACAAGGACTTACTCATTTCAAAGCATAAGCACATAAAATAATGTAACTCTTTACATGCATGAATTCTTTTCTAAAAGTTATGCAGTAGACTCAAAATAAAAAAGCACTCTTGGCTAGAGTGCTTTTTACTTTCAAATTAGGAGGTTACATATATGGATAGTACTCTCGTATTTAACTTCGGCATTGGTATTATCATTATTTTATTTGTTTTCTTTGTTCTTTGTATGAGTGGTGTGTAGAAAGACGATTTGAGGCGTCTTTTTATACATATGTATTACTTGACTTTCATAAAAGAAGTAACAATAATGGTTACAGATAAACCATTCACATATCACAAATAGGAGGAAGAACAATGAAACATGTAATCGTTTATGCACACCCAAATACAGAAAGCTTCAACCATGCGATTTTAGAAACGGTAAAAAGTGAATTAGAAGAAAAAGGTCATGAAGTACGCGTTCGCGATCTATATGAATTAAACTTCAATCCAGTATTAGGCGCTTCCGATTTCATCTCATTTTCTCAAGGAAACACACCAGCAGATATTAAAGAAGAGCAAGAGCATATCTCTTGGGCTGATAGCATTACATTTATTTATCCAGTTTGGTGGGCGGGACTTCCTGCTATTTTAAAAGGATACGTTGACCGTGTATTTAGCCACGGCTTCGCTTATGCTTACGGTGAAAATGGCATCGAGAAGTTATTAAGCGGTAAAAAAGGATTATTATTATCTACAATGGGAAATACGAAAGAGGCATACACAGCAGGCGGTATGTTTGACGCAATGAAAAAAACAGCTGATGTTGGTATTTTTGAATTTACAGGTATTGAAACAATTGAGCATACATTCTATACAAGTGTTCCTTCTGTAGATGATAGTGTGCGTAAACAATATCTTGAAGAGGTTAAAGATGTTGTGAATCGTGCATTTTAAATAAAATTATATCAGCGATTTTTTTAATATATCAGCGCAACTCAGATTATATCGGCGATTTTCTAATTATATCGACTTACAGACAAAAAACGACACTATTCACAACTGAATATTAGAAAAAAAGCTGCTCCAAAGTTTGGAACAGCTTTCTTCATTACATCTTCTCAATCCACTCCGTCAAGTTATGCACAACTTGCGTCGGTTGAACTTCGTATTCTGTTAACTTCTCCACAGTTGTGACTCCAGTGTGGACAAGAAGCGTATGCATACCAGCATTGATTCCTGCTAAAATGTCTGTATCGTAGTTATCCCCAACCATTAAGGCTTCATTCTTTTCTATGCCAAGCACTTTTAAAGCTTGTTCCATAATGATTGATTCTGGTTTTCCGATAAAGATTGGATCCACACCTGTTGATACTGCTACAACTGATGTTAATGAACCGTTACCTGGTAATAATCCGCGCTCAGTCGGAATGGCAATGTCTCCATTTGTAGAAATAAACGTTGCGCCGTTACGCACAGCAAGACAAGCTTTTGCTAACTTTTCATATGTGATGTCACGATCTAAACCGACAACAACGAAATCAGGATTTTCATCCACAAGTTCAAATCCTTTTTCCACAAGCGCATCATGTAAGCCTTCTTCACCAATCATATATACAGTTGCGTCTTGTTTACGTTCGTAAATGAAGTTTGCTGTTGCCATACTCGTTGTGAATACTTGCTCTGCTTTCGCTGGAATATCGAAACGAACAAGTTTTTCTGCCACTTGTTCTGGTTTACGAGTTGAGTTATTCGTAACGAATAAATATGGAATGCCGCGCTCTCCTAATGCTTTTACGAAGTCGCTCGCTTCTTCAATTTGTTCTTCTCCGCGATACATTGTACCGTCTAAGTCAATTAAGTAACCTTTATACATCGATTATGTCTCTCCTTCTATGCTAACGTTCTCACCTTATCATACCACTCTTATATTACCCGCTTTTTACAAAGAAAAAAACGCTTTACCTTAAAGCGCCCCATAACGTTCATTTTTTCTCTTTTATTTGATAAGAACAACTACAATCGCCCTCGCACATGTTTGCTAGCGTCTTTACATCTGCTCCTGCAAATAAACGCTTATACATTTCTTTTTCATCTTCACACACTTGCGGGAATCTCTCGGCAATTTCCTTTAACGGACAGTTTTGCTTTTCAATTACGAAAGAATTCTCTCCGTCTCTCTTAATTTGAACCATATAACCATTTTTCTCTTGCATAGCCGCTATCTCTTGCACTTTATATGCTAAATTCTTTTGATTACTCACTCGCTTTTGCAACTGTTCTTCCATTCGCTTCGTTCGCTCTTTTAAAACGTAACGAAGTATTTTTTCATCGCCCATTCGAGCTAAATCTTCTAGTATATCAATCGCAAATTGCTTATACTCCTTCGGGAATGTATCTTCTCCCTTTTCGCTTAATCCATACAAATAAGTTGGTCTTCCGACATGTTGCCTTACCATCTTGGAATAGATGAAACCATCTTTCTCAAGATTACTTAAGTGTCTTCGGATCGCCATTTCTGTAATCTCTAAAACTTCAGCTAGTTCCGCTACCGTGTGCTCTCCCTTTACTTTCAACAATTGGATAATTTCATCTTTCGTCGTACGTGCTTCCCCCATGCTTCACCCTTCTCCCTCACATACAATATAAGATCCCCAAAAAGGTAACTTGGGGATCTTATAAGCATAATTATTCTGGTACAAATGCAGATACAGGTCCTAATTCCTTTTCTAAATAACTGCGAATATTGGCTGGGTATTTCTCTACCACTGCAATATGTTTTTGAATCGTCTTATATAATTCATCATGATTCATTTGAATATAATCTTGCGTAAGCATTTTTCGAAGAAGGATAATTCTTTTCATCCCTTGTCCATCTTCTGCACTTATCACTCGCTCGTCCATTAAAATATCAATAATATCTTCATAGCTTCCTGGATCGCGCATAATAAATCCATCAATCATCGCATTCCCTACATCTAATACAGAATCAATCATTAGATGCGCTATGCGTTCTAATGCGTAAAATTCAAACTCGGTTTCATATATCTTTTTCTCTTGAAATGTACTTGTTGCTCGTTCTAAACATACTAGCATTTGTTCTATTTTCTTTCTGTCTACAAAATACATGAATGTCACCTACCTGGAAATTAAAGCATTTACATTTTAATTGTAACGCTTTCTTCTGAAAAAATCGACAATTTTTCGAATTCACCTTTTCCCCGTAATTTGTTATAGTTATATTTGTATGATTTTTGAAATTGGAGGAATGGAATCTTGGAACGTGAACTCGCACTAGAAATTGTCCGTGTAACAGAAGCAGCAGCATTAGCATCCGCACAGTGGATGGGCCGCGGAAAGAAAAATGAAGCAGATGATGCAGCAACTACAGCAATGCGTGATATGTTCGATTCAGTAAACATGGCAGGTACAGTTGTAATTGGTGAAGGAGAACTTGATGAAGCACCGATGTTATATATTGGTGAAGAACTAGGAACAGGTAACGGTCCAGAAGTAGACATCGCCGTTGACCCATTAGAAGGTACAAACATCGTTGCAAAAGGTCTTGCAAACGCAATGGCAGTTATCGCAATCGCAGATAAAGGAAACCTTCTTCATGCTCCTGATATGTACATGGAAAAAATCGCGGTTGGTCCAAAAGCAGCTGGTAAAATTAGCTTAGATGATCCAATTGAAAAAACAATTGAAATTGTAGCGGAAGCTAACAATAAAAAGATTCGCGATCTAACAGTTATCGTTCAAGAACGTGAACGTCATCAAGATATTATCGATCGTGTTCGTGCAAAAGGTGCACGCGTAAAATTATTTGGTGACGGTGATGTTGGTGCGTCAATCGCAACAGCACTACCTGGAACTGGTATTGATTTATTCGTAGGTATTGGCGGAGCTCCAGAAGGCGTTATTTCTGCAGCAGCATTAAAATGCCTTGAAGGTGAAATGCAAGCTCGCTTAGTTCCAATGAACGAAGAAGAAGAAGCTCGTTGTCGTGAAATGGGATTAGAAGACCCTCGTCAACTTCTAATGCTAGAAGACTTAGTGTCTGGTGATGATGCAATCTTCTCAGCAACTGGTGTATCTGCTGGTGAGTTATTAGACGGCGTGAAATTCCTAGGCGGAGATTTAGCTGAAACATACTCTATCGTAATGCGTTACAAAACAAGAACGGTACGATTCATTAAAACGCATCACCATTTAGATCATAAGCCACACTTAAACTTAGATATTTAATAAAAGGAGCCATGTGTATGGAAGAACGTTTCTTTCTGTACGACGACACTGTCGCTACAAAAACTCGTTTCGTTAGCTTTATGGGAGAAAATGAGCGTCATGATTTAGCGCTACTATACTCCGATCGTCATTACGGTAAAACAATTGTCCTTGATATGCAGCGTAATAAATTTGCAATCATCGGCGCCGACGATTTAAACGAACCAGGCTACTTAGAGCACGCATTTTCTATGACTGAAGAAATTGCAGAAGAACTACGCTCATTTTTATTTGAACTTATATAATTTATCTTAGGCACCAGCTTTTAGCTGGTGTTTTTCCACTTTAAGTATTTTGAATTTTCAATTATCTGTGTTATAATGAAGAATAAATCTATTTGGATAGAAAGGACGTTATCTACGTATGCCAACATTTACTTTGTAATGGACCAGCAATTGGATAGCATTACTCTCAAAAAAGCACCACGCTTTTTCAAGGGAGTAGTCTGCCCATTCCCATTACAAAGGAACGTATTGCATCTGTAGTATGATGTTTACGGAGGTTCCTCTTTACGGGAACCTCCTTTTATTTTTGTCTTTTTCTCATGTCTTCATACTACAAGGCATCCAAATAGCTGTATTACGTTCCTTTACCACTACTATAAGAGGTGAAGGAAAATGCAAAAAGTACAACTTTCTTGGAGTTTATATGAAAACGAGCAAAACACAATCGAAAAGTATTGTAAAAATTGCAGACGCACTACCCTATTTACCGACACAAATATTCGTAGGCATAACGCCAACGGAAAAAACATATACCGCTTTGCCATTTATAAATGTCCGAAAGATCATACGTGGAATCAAAAATTGCATATTTATAAATCATATACTGACCACGTTGAAACAGTCGATATGACGCAGGAAGATCAAATAGAAGCAACTACTACTACCATTTCCATTACACAGCATAAAGAAAGTGGTATAGCTGAAATTACGATTGTATTAGACCTTGTTTTCGGTTCTCACCGGATGGATAAAGCATTATCCACATATATTTCCGACTGGAGCCGTACACGCATTGTGGATAAAATTAAAAACGGGGATATTCAATTGAACGGACAACAAATGAAACCAAATACAATACTTTCTGAAGGCGATCGTATCTCGATTTGTTTATAAATGAGAATATGCAAAAAATCCTCTTACAATTGTAAGAGGATTTTTTTATTTCTTCACTTTTCGTAATACGAAGTGTGCACAACCAAAGTTACAGTACTCGTATAAATACTCCGATAACGTACTAATTTTCGTATCATATGTCGCACGCTGGTTACTATCATCAAAGAATCCGCGCAATCTAAGTTGCTCATAACCCCAGTCCCCAACGATGTAATCATATTTATTTAAAATTTCTGCATAGCGCTCTTTAAATGCTTCTTCACTAAAACCGTCACGAAAGTTTTTAATTACTTCGTACTGCACATTATTAATGCTCACCGTAGCATGAATCTCCTGCTTTTGCTCCATCATTAACTTCCTCTCTAAGCATTCTTCTTTTTATCGTATCACAAAGCATACCAACCAACAATTTCAAATACAAAAAATTGAAAATTAGTGCATGCTATGGAGAAGGAGGTGATACATCGTGAAAAAACAAATTATACTTTCTCTCCTCACTCTTTCCTTATTCGCAGGCTGCCAACCAACGAATAAAGCCGAAATGGAACGTGAAGAAGGAAGTCGTGTTCTTGTTTCCAACAAAAATGACATGTATCATACGGAAAATACAAATACACGATTAACGAGAGTCGGCTATTCATCTAAACAAAAGCATGAAGTATCTAATAAACAAGTAGGAGCCATTAACCGTGAGAAAGTTGCTGAAATGATTGCAAGCATGACAGTCAAACTTCCTGACGTTACAAACGCTGCTACGCTCGTTACAGACGATGAAGTATTTGTTGTATACCGTGCAAACACAACGGATCCGAAACTCGTAGCGGATCAAGTATATAGAGCTGCTTTGTCCATCGTCCCTCGCTATTATAAAGCATATGTATCAACAGACCAAAAGTTGATTTCTCAAATTCAAGGGCTTCAATCTGGCGCATTAAATGATACAGAATATACGCAAAGCCTCGATATGTTAAAACGTGAAATGAGTAAAAATCCTCATTTGAACAATACAGGGGATCAGACTTTAAATGATATGATAAAAAAATAAAGAAGGTGGAGAAAACCTCCATCTTCTTTATTTTTTACTATTTCTTACGATTTGCGTAAACCTCCATCGCATCACACATAAACTGAGCTAATCCTTCACCAAACTTATCGATATTTTTCGTAAAGCGCTCATCAGCGACGTACATTTGACCAAGTCCTTTAAAAGCATCTAATGAATATTCACCGAATTTTTGCAAGTAATTGTACCATACTCCAATTGCTTCTTGTGCCTCTTTAGAATCTGGTGCCCCGTGTCTAAGCGCCGCTAAGTTTCTGTAAATCGTATTAAACTCTTCTTGGTTTTCTTTAGACATACCTTTCGCATATTCATTCGCTTTATCTACAGCTCTGTCTCCCCATCTTTCACGCGCTTCTTCTTCGTACGGATTATGGCTGAAATCGAAGCCTTCAAATTTCTCTTTATTCGTCATTTCAATCTCTCCTTTTGTATGCTGAATTGTTTTATCAATCGTCGCAATCACTTTATCTAACCTATCCCGCTTTTCAAGAAGCATTTTCTTATGAAGCTGTAATGCTTCTTCCCGGTCAAATGATGGACTCATGATAATTTCTTTAATTTTTTTCAAAGGGAAGCCTAATTCTTTAAAAAATAAAATTTGCTGCAGCGTCTCTAAATTTTCATTGGAATACAGACGATATCCAGACTCTGTCGTCTCATCTGGGGTTAACAACCCAATTTCATCGTAATGATGCAGTGTGCGCACACTAATTCCAACTAAATTAGCTACTTCTTTTACCTTCATTGCCATGTGTATCTCCCCCTTAATACATACGATAAAGTATGACGCAACGTTAGAGTCAATAAGTAAATTCATTTTCTTTATAAAATATTTCATGCATAATAGATATGTACATATATTAGAAAGCGGTGAAAATATGGTTTCAAATACTGTAATTGCCAGCATCATCTTTCAACTCATTGTCTCGATTCTGGTCCCAATTATTGTACTCGTTTATTTCCGTAAAAAATATAATATAAATTGGAAAGTGGTCGGCGTTGGTGTTCTTATCTTTATCGGATTTACCCAAATTCTCGAAACACCATTCCACCTATTTATGCGCGGTAATCCAGCAATCGCTCCAATTTTAGAAAATCCATTTGTTTTCGCACTTTATGGCGGACTAACTGCTGGTATATTTGAAGAATTAGGACGCTTCGTTGCCTTCTTCTTCCTACTAAAAAAATATCAAGAATATAAAGATGGCTTCGCTTACGGAATCGGTCACGGCGGAATTGAATCCATTTTAGTTGGCGGATTCTCTGCATTCCAAGCACTTATATTTGCGAATTCAATTAACAACGGTAGCTTCGCCCAGATGGTCGAAAAAATGCCAGAACTAAGCCGCCTACAAGACATGTTAATTCAGCAACCTGCCTACTTATACTTCCTTGGCAGCTTAGAAAGAATTATGGCACTCGTGCTGCAAATCGCCTTTACAATGCTTGTTTTATACGCAGTAAAACAGAAGAAGTATATCTTCCTTGTGTACGCTATACTATTCCACGCACTTGTAGACTTCTTCGCGGCACTTTACCAAACGAAAACAATTAACATCTTTGTTGCAGAAGGAATCACCCTTCTCTTCACAATTGGCGCTATCATTCTTATTCGTAAAATGAAAGAGAAATTAATGAGTGTGCCAAAGTAAAAATAACCCGCCTGTTGGTGGGTTATTTTTTATAAAGATTATCATAGCGATGATAACTTTTACCGCTTTGTAGCTCCTTCTTTGTTTCTGCATCTATAACGATGTACTTGTGTAACTCTTCTACTTCATTTTGAGAAAAGGAAGCGAAAAAATAAACTTGGCGATCAGGGTGAATAAAAGAATCTTGAAGCACTACTTCACCCCGACAACCCGCGGCTGTTTTTTGTAAAAAGGAATATTCTTCGTCGGGTACTTCTTTAAATAAAATCTTTTTTCGAACACTATACGCTGCATTATTGTATTCTTTATACATTTTCTTATCTAACTGTTCGTAAAACACATCTTCGCTCACAAATGGCTTATTTCGATTACTTGGATAATCTAACTTTTGATTGGATTGTGCATATGTTGTGGACATTTGCGTAAGAAAACAAATCATGAATACGAGACATATCATTTTTTTCATACTGGCACCTCAATTTTCATTATCCACATTACTTTTCCATATCTATAAATCAATATGCCGTTTCCAATAAAAAGGAATTTTTTCCGCATTTGTCGAAGTATATAGCGTCAACTTGAAAGATGGGGATGAATTATGAAGAAAATCATTGTAATACGACATTGTTCAGCCGCTGGACAAGAACGTCATGCCGAATTAACGACCGATGGAAAAAAACAAGCAAACACCCTTGCTACATTCCTTTTAGAAAACCAACTACAAATAGATCATATTATTTCAAGCCCATTTGTGCGAGCTATCGATTCTATTCGGCCCTATGCACTCCAAGCTAATTTGTCTATCCAAGAAGATGAACGATTAGCTGAACGCATATTAAGCGACGTTTCAATGGACGATTGGATGCAAAAACTAGAATCTACTTTTACAAATATAGATATTGCCTTTTCAGGCGGAGAGTCAACAAAACAAGCAACGGACCGTGCTATATCGCTTATCGAAGACGTTTTAAAATTAAACCATACTACAATATTACTCGTTACACATGGAAACTTACTTACGCTCATTTTAAAGCACTTTGATCATACGATCGGCTTTCATGAATGGAGAGCTTTAACGAATCCTGATATGTACGAAATTACAATTAATGAACAATGTAGCCTAAAACGATTATGGAAAGCACCGTCCAAGTAATATCTCTTTCCAACACATTCAGTTGACGCCACGAGAAGAAACTGTACTAATAATAGAAAGGGGTATCACTCCATATGTACGAAGATGTACTTGCTTTACTACATAAAACAAATGTTTCTTATGAAAAATTCGAACACGAACCGGTACTCGATTATGAGACAGATCGGATCGTACGCGAGAGGCTTGGCTTACAAGGTACTCCAAGTAAAAGCTTATTTTTAAAATCAAAGGCTGGAGATTATTACGTATTTTTCACGTTAGAGGGCACAAGGCTTAACCGCGGAGAGATGAAAGAACTAACAGGAGAACGCTTATCTCTCTGTTCCGCTGATGAACTGCGAGACAAAACTGGTTGTACGCCAGGATGTGTAGCTCCTTTCGGGTATTCACACGATGTAACAATTATTGTGGATAACGCTATTTATACGTACGATAAAATTTTAATTACACCTGGTGTACCTGAATTTACAATTGAATTATCCACAGAAGAATTAAAAAAGATTTTATTAACATGCCCAAATACTGTTTTGGAGTACAAACAAAAAGAGAGCTAATCTAATCCGTACCCTTTGTAAAGGACATTTTAAAAAAAGTTAGGCGGCATCAAGAAGATGATTTCTGTATTCAACAG
>NZ_JAQFUL010000095.1:0-17665 GCF_027716265.1 Bacillus cereus group sp. Bc031 | reverse complement strand
AGTATTAATTTACGGGTCTCTTATTAAGGGAATTTAAAGCTGAAATAACAGCTTAAATATAATATACGAGGAGAAATTAAAATGACAACTATTCAAGCAAGTAATGAAATGTACAAAATCCCAGAGGCGGATGTAGAATTATTAAAGATTATGGCTCATCCAGTTAGGTTACAAATTGTGAAGGAGCTAGAACACCGCAAAATTTGTAATGTAACACAATTAACAGAGCTATTAGATGTCCCTCAATCAACTGTATCTCAGCATTTATCTAAGATGCGTGGCAAGATTCTCCGCTCGGAAAGAAGAGGGTTAGAGATGTATTATCATATTGCAAATTCCAAAGCATGTCAGATTGTTAGTGTACTAGGTCTATAGAATAAGAGAATAAAAAGATAATAGTTGGTTCATCAATTGGATTAAAAGCGTGAAAAAACTAGGAATTCATAAAATCTGTAATGAAACACAGTTAATAAAATTGCCATATGCTACTTATTATATAAACTTAATTGTTAAACTAAGGAAAATGTATGGGTGGCCATCAAATCGTTGGCTTGATTTCCATTAAAGGTTGTTATCTTAAATAAAATTTAGAGTTTTACATGATTTTATTGTTATATTTTTTCTAAAATTAAACATGCATAAACCGGTTCTAAATTTAGAACCGGTTTATGCATGTTTGCGCATTTGAAATTAAATAATACTTCTTGTTAAGATTATTAATTTTATTGAAATAGAGCAATATTCCGAAAAAAACTTAAAAGGTAAATTAATTAAAAATATGAAATTTATAAGGCTATAGTGGTAGCACTTATTTATAAAAAATTATTGCTCTAACTATCTCATGAAAATAATCTTTCCATGTTTTATGAGGTGTAATTGTTGAATTTTTCTTGTCTCTCATAAATATCCCTCCATTACAATAATTTAAAAATCATATTTTTTCGCTGTAATTTGTATTTCTTTTTTATCTCTCCAAGATATATAAATAATGCATGTAATCAATAATAAAATAGGTAGTGTAATTGAAGTGCCTATAAAAGGATATGCGATCAGGCATATGAAGCAAGAGATAGCTGCTGATATCTTCCCTAATTTTGATGAAATTAATTTGATACCAGAAGCAGTTCCTATAACATAAGTTGCAATTGCTAGTGAATTAGGAATGAACACCAATTTTTCTAAACTTATATTGAAAAAATAACTAAAAGCTAATCCTGCGATCGCAATCCCTCCAACAAGTATTACAGCGCGTTTTGGAGTTGAACGTGCTTCATCATAGTTATCTAGCCATTGTGGAGCAGTTTTGTTATGAGCTAAAGAGTAACCTAAACGGCTTATACTCGCTATAAAAGCGTTAATGGTACCTAGACAAATAGTAAAAGCTAAAATTCCTATGATCCAAGCCCCATTAACACCCATCACTTTTTTTATAACTGCAGCTAAAGATGCATTATTGATAGATTGAGCAGCTTCGCTTGTTCCTAGAATATAAGACTGAGTACCAATGACCGATAAAGCAATCCCAATATAAATAATTCCCGTTATAATAATAGCTCCCCATGTTGACATTAATATATTTCTTTTTTGAGGGCTTTTAAACTCTGGAGCAAGACTAGATATTGCCTCCCAGCCAAAAAATGACCAAAATATTAACATCATAGATTTACCAATAGGAACAATACTTTCTTTACTTAAAGACCAGGTTAATGACTCAAGCTTAATATAAGGAATGGAAAGTAAGATTGTGCTTACTAGTATAAGAAATGTGAGACTTGCAATTATCAATTGAAGTTTACTGCTGGTATGTAATCCGAAATAATTCCCTAAAATAGCGATAATTAATAATAACAATGCGATTAAATAGGAGGAAAAATAGGGTAAATTAAAGGCATAAGATATATAAACTCCACCAGTTAATGAAACTATAATCTGCCCGAAACTTCCGGCAACAAAGAAAAACCAGCCAGAAATTACACCCACGTATCGACCAAACGCGTTTGTGGCAAAGGTTGAAATTCCTCCAGCACTTGGATATTGAATGGATAAAAAGGCGAAAGTACAAGCGAGAGGAATGCTCAGTATCACCATAATAATCCAAGGTATAATCGCATTTGGTCCTGCTATTCCTCCTGTAATGCCAGGTAATATCAATATACCTGATCCTAATACAGCTCCGACATACAATGATATGCCTTTTGAAGTTGATATAGTTTGATTCTTTTCTTTTTTCATACCAATCCCTCCTTTTGATTACATTATAGTATGTGTTTTATGAAAAATCTATTCATTATTGAAAGTATATGGATAATAATGTATCATTTTAGTAGGTGGAATATAATTAACGGCTTCATTAATTATTTTTCAGAAAAAACAGATTAATGTTTTTCAATTTTTAAACTCCAAAAATCTACAGTCTTAAAGAAGGTTATTTAGTTTGAAATGGTACAATATGTAATGTGAATACGAAAAAAGGACTTCATTTTTATATGAAATCCTTTTAGAACTGAAATGTTTAGTTTGTTGTTTCATCGGGGAGCAATAATCTGTTTTGAATTGGAGAAGATAAAACAACTGAAGTATTTAGTTGAGCAAAAGGTATTAGCCGATCAATTAATTCTCTAACACGTTTCATATTAGGGACAATAGCTTTCATAATATAGCTACTTTGACCCGTTATTCTATGACACTCAACAATGTCGTATTCATCTTGTATTAATTCTTCAAATTTATGGCATTCAACTTTAACATTATTTACTTCAATCATCACGATGATTTCTTTACCTATTGCTTCCGGTGATATTTTTGTAGTAAAACCCTGAATTACATTGCTATCTTGTAATTTTTTGATTCTTTCATTTATTGCTGGTCTGCTTAAATTTAATTCTTTAGAAAGCTGGAGTACGGTCATCCGACCATCAATTTGTAAAAATTCAATTATTTTTCTATCTATTTTATCCAATTTGAATCAACCCCTCATTAAAATATGCTGAGTAATAATTTAAAAACCAATTTCGTTCAATTATCATAACACATAAAAAAGAATATCCAAATCTATTAAATAGAATTTAATTTTATAACTAGAAAGGATTTTAAAAATGAATCTATTAATAATCAGTAAAAATAATGAGAATTTCAAAAGTGCACACAAACTACTTAATGTTCATGAAAATGAAATTTTATACGGAAGAGAAGCAAGAGATGCCGAATTATACTGCGGGAGAAAATTTTTAGATGGTGTAATTTTTGATCTACCTTATCCTACAAATGAAGAAATGGATTTTTGTGTAAAGTATAAAAGTAAAACACCTAAAACAAAAATAATGATTTTGGTGTTAGAAATATCACAAAATATGAAAGCGTCTCTTATAAAATCTGGTTGTGATGTATTCGTGGTAGATCCTCCATCGGTTTATATAGAAAAGTTATCAACTTTTAGCGAATTAATAGGAACCTCTAAGGAAATGAAGCATGAAAAGATTATTATTGACAATGGAATAATTTTTGATGTAAAAGGGTGGAAAATCATAAAAAACGGAAAATCAATTTCTCTTCCGGAAAAAGAATATAGATTATTTTCCCTATTTGCAGAGAACAAAGAAAGGATTTTTACAACTGAAGAGTTATTAAATAATGTTTGGGATGAAAGAACAGAAAAAGAAAGAGTTAGACAGTATATAAGTAAAATCAGAAAAAAAATTGGGGATGATGGGAAAAATCCTAAGTTATTAATACATGAAAATGGTGCTGGATATTATTTGAAAACTAATAAAAGTTAATGAGGTTAATTTTTATTTTAAGAAGAGTTTCTACGAAAAATACACGCACAATACACGGTAATTACATAGTTTTTGTGGTTTTGCAATGATAAATTAAAAACGAAGGATATGTTAATAAATAGAATATAAGTAAAAAGGAGGTAATTGTAATGCATGTAAAAACATTAGATAGAGAAAATTTAAAGTTCGAATACGATCTTTATGCACAAAGAAATTTTCCGTGGAAAGATGTTGTAGACCCACCTTTTGGCGGAGCGTGGTGTGTATTACACCCAGGACAAACTTCAGCTCCACATAATCATGACGAAAAGGAAGTTTTTATTATTGTAAAAGGAAAAGGGCTAGCGCGTGGAGATGAAAAAACTAGGGAAGTAACTACGGGCGATGTTATATATTTCACTCCATTTACAGAACACTGTATTACGAATATTGGTGAAGAACCGTTAGAGTTTTTCAGTCTTTGGTGGGATGGGCAACCGCAAAATAATGAAAATGAAATGGAATATCAAATTTGAATAATGAGGAGAGAAATAAATGGATAAAAAAAAATATTTAGTAACAGCAGCCCCTCCAACTTCAAATGGTAACTTGCACATTGGCCATTTAGCTGGTCCATTTTTAGGGGCAGATGTTTTCTCAAGAATTCAACGCATGTTAGAAAATGATGTTCTTTATATTTCCTACGGTGATGATTATCAAGATTATGTTGAAAGAAAGGCTTTAGAAACTAATAAAACACCAGAAGATATTTCTACATTTTATACGAATGAGATGAAAGAAACACTTAGAATAGCTCATATGTTACCAGATCATTTTCCAGGATCAAAAAATATCCCAATGCATCCTCAAATAATGCAGGAGATCTTTTTAGATTTATATAAAAATAATCAAATTCAATTTATGAATGTCACTACTTTTTATTGCGAAAAGTGCGAAAAATTCGAATATGAGGCTTATGCAAGGGGAAATTGTCACTATTGTGGTAGTTCTTCGGACGCAAACTATTGTGAAAGTTGCGGACAACCACAAGAGGCAGGTATGTTATTGAATGCAACATGTCATACTTGTAAAAATGAATTGAGTTTATACATAGAAGATAGAGCATATTTTCCTCTATCAAAACATAAAGAGATTTTAGAAAAATATTATGAAAACAAAAATTGGCGCCCAGACGCAAAAGAACTTTGCAAAAAAATCTTAGATAACGAAATTGATGCACCTGTTACTCGAAATTCAAACTGGGGCATAAAAATTCCTTTAGAAAATAGAGAAAAGCATATATTAGACACTTGGTACGGTGGCCCGGCTGGATACATTAGTGCCACGATGGATTGGTCTTCATTGCAATCTGATAAGGATACATGGAAAGAATATTGGCAATCTGAAGATACAAAATGGATTGCTTTTGTAGGGTATGATTGTACCTTTTCCCATGGAGTTTTTTATCCAGCTATGTTAAAAGCACATGGAAAATATAATGCTCCTGATACAGTGGTTACAAATAAATTTTATGGTTTAGATGGTGAAAAAATTTCAACTAGCCGCAATCATGCTATTTGGGGAAATGATATTTTCAATTTAGTAGACTCTGATGCAGTGCGATTTTATCTTTCTTCAACTGCGCCAGAAAGCACTGAGATGAATTTTAATTTGGATGATTTTCAAAAATTTGTAAATGAAGATTTAGCTGAAAGTTGGAATAAGTGGTTACTAAGTTTATTTAATGAAGCTGCTGCATTAGGAATCACATCAATAGAATCGATTTTAAAAAAACCGACTACTAAGTTAGAAAAGAAAGCGATTAAATGTCTTGAACAAATACAAGTTTATTATGACGCAGAAAATTTCTCGCTACAAAAAATTACTAGCTTAATTTTAGAACTAGCTAAAGAAGCTATGGATAGCTACTGGCGCTTTGACAGAACTGTTCATGAATCTAATTTAGCGATGATTAAAGAAAATTTAAGTGTGGTTAGAATGTTGGCTGTTATTACATCGCCTATAATGACGGAATTTTCAATTAAAATAATGGATATTCTTGGAGAAAAAAATACTGAGGACAGAAAAATCTATCTTTGGACAGATTTAAAGAATAAAACTCAGATATTACCAAAAAAACCGTTAGAACCATTCTTTTCAAAAGTACCACAAGATGTGTTTGAGAAATTATCATCATACAAAAAGGAAGTTGTTAAATAGTGGTAGTAGATGCAATTAAATTTGGTGCAGCGGGTGCGTTAAGTGGCGTAAGAACTGCGCAAACTCCACAATTCTACCACGGTGTAAAAATCGCAGTAGACCACTGGAATTTAAGCAATTCAGTCAAAGCAGAAGTGGTTTGGGGTGATGATCAAGCAAAGGCTGAAATAGCACCTGAAATAGCGCTTGATTTTCTATCTCAAAAAGTAGAAGGTGTAGTTGGTCATTTCAGTAGCATTTGCGCATTAAAGGCATCGCCAATTTATATGGATAAAAATGTGCCATTAATTCTTCCAGCCGCTACAAATCCAATGCTTACAAAACAAAAAAATGTTTTTAGAATGTGCGCAACTGATGAAGAATCTAGTAAATTAATTGCAAACGTATCTATGAACATTATAACAACTAATCGAATAGCTTTTATAAGTGATAGCAGTTTTTACGGTATGAACCACATTGAATCAATATATGAAGAAACGATAAAAATTAAAAAAGTTGATGCTATGGTTATGCAATGGAAAGAGCATGATGACGTGGTACCTTTAGTTGAACAAATATTAGAGTTTAATCCAGATTTAATAATATTTTCAGGAAGATGTCATGTTGCAGTGCATTTTATGCATTCGCTTAAAAAAAGCATTAGAGAAATACCATTTGTTTTTGGAGATGATGTAATAATAAAAGAATTTACTGATAATGTGAAGAACTCGGAAGGGAATATTTGGGCTGTTGGACCATCACCAATTCCTTTAAACGATACATCTATTCAATTTATAGCTGAATATGAATCTATTGTAGGATCGAAGCCCGGATTCTATGCAGCGTCTACTTATGCATCTGTTCAATTACTTTTACAATCTATTATGAAAAATAGATTGGAGAAAGTAGACTTACTGAATGTAATAGCTGAAAACGAGTTTGAAACCATAATTGGAAATGTAAAATTCGATTCAAACCACGAACTAAAAAATCAACCGATATCATTATGGAATTTAAAAAATGAAATTTTTATACCAATTAAATAAAAAATTATGTTGGAGGTAAGGAAAATGATAAATTGTTCAGAAGAAATTTATGATCTAATTGGAATTGGGTTTGGGCCAGCAGGAATTGCACTTGGAGTGGCAATTGATGATCACAATGAAGGTTTAAGTGAAGAAAAATCAATAAAAGCATTATTCTTAGAAAAAGCAAACGATTCAACATGGCAGGGAAATATGCTTTTACCTAGAGCTCATATACAGCATCATTTCTTTCGCGACCTTGTAACTCCGTACAATCCTAGAAGTAAATATACATTTGCTAATTATTTAAAAGAAAAAGGACGTTTGTTTCAATTTGGTTTACTAGGTTTAACACCTGGACGTATTGAATGGAATGACTACATTTCTTGGGTTGCACAACAATTAAATCAATACGTTATATACCAGCAAAACGTAATTGAAATCAACCCTATAAAAGACGCTGAAGGAAATATTGATTTGGTGGAAGTAATCACAACAGATGTTGTTTCTAACGAGATTAAAAAGTTTAAGGCTAAAAACATCACAGTAAATACTGGCAGAACTCCATATATTCCAGAACAATACAAACCACTTATGGGGGAAAAAGTATTCCACCCGCACTTTTTCAAAAAGAAAATTGAAAACTTTAAAGCAGAAGACAAACCCAATTTTGCAGTTATTGGTTCAGGCCAAAATGCTATTGAAGTTATTTTAAGTATCTCAAATAAGTTCCCGGAAGCGGATGTATATTCAATTAATAGAAATTTAGGTTTTAAGACATATGATTTAGGGCAATTTAGCAATGAAGTCTATCATCCGGAATTTGTAGATTATTTTTATGGCCTTACAAAAGAGGAACGTCAAAAATTATTTGATGAACAAATGAAAGCAACTAATTATTCAGCTGTGGGTCCTCATGTAAGCACAGATTTATATTGGAAAGTTTATGAGCAAAGCATCGAAGGTATTAACAAAATACATGTGATGAGATGCCAAGAAGTTCTAGATGTAAAAGATGTAGAGAATGGTTATGAATTACATCTAAAGGATAACTATACAAAAGAAGAGTTGTCTATCAATGTCGATGGTATTGTTGTTTGCACAGGATTTACAGAAGAAAAAATTCCTAGACCACTAGATAGTATTTTAAATTACCTTGAATTACATGAGGATGGAGATATTGATATTTCAAGGAATTATGAAATTGCCACAACAAATCAGTTTAACGTTGGGGTATATGCAAATGGAATTACAGAACGTACTCACGGGATTAGTGATGCTACTTCATTTAGCATGATGGCATTAAAGGCAAAACATATTTTTGATCATGTACAAGAATCTAAAAAAGCTAACCAAGAATTATTACGTGTATAAGTTACTTATACAATTTGAGGTGAATAGATGGAAATTAATACAGAAATAGTGATAATTGGTGGGGGAATAATTGGGGCTAGTATAGCTCACTACCTTACTGTATTTGGTCAAAAAGATGTCGTTTTGTGTGAACAAGATCGACCACCAGGCATTGGGGCAACCAAAATGTCTGGTGGGTTAATTAGAATGAGCCATACACACAGTATTCAAGCGAAACTAGCATGGGAAAGTTATGAAACTTTTATAAATTGGGAAGAGACTATAGGTGGAAGCTGTGGTTTTAATAAAACAGGTTTTGCTTTATTGGTTGGGGAAGAACGAAAAAATAACTTAGTGGAAAATACAAATGAATTAAACAAAATTGGTATACCAATAAATTTAATAAGGCCGCAAGAATTTCAAAAAATGCAGCCTAATGTATCCATGGAAGGGGTTTCTATAGTAGCACATGAGCCCTTAAGTGGATATGGCAATCCAAATTTAGCAACTTTAGGATTTATTAATAAAGCAAAAAATAATGGATTAAAGGTAATGGAAGGTACTAAAGTAACAGGTTTTAAAATGAAAAACTCCAAAGTATGTGGTGTCACGACGAATATCGGGAATATAAATGCAGAGAAGGTTATTATTTGCAGTGGTGCTTGGACAGCTAGATTTTTTGATTTAATCAATGTACCCTCTCCTATAGAATGGAAAAATATAGGCATAAACTTTTTTAGATGTGAAAATAATTTATCCACCTCTTCTTTAATGACCTATATTGATGATGTTTATGGATGTTATTTTCGACCACTTAGCTCAAATGAAATTTTAGTCGGTGTATCATCGAATAATGGAAAACAAATGTATAGTACTGAGAAAAACATGTTGGATACAGATGATGTTCAATTAGCCTATGAGACAATTAATAAACGTATACTTAACAATAATTTTAAGCCTTTAGGCGGAAGGTATGGATTTGATGCATATACGCCTGATAAACATCCCGTTATTGGAGATGTCAAGGGAATAGATGGTATTTATATTGCTACTGGATTTAGCGGAGGGGGATTTAAAATCGCTCCTGCTATTGGGAAATTAGTAGCAAAAGAAATATTGGAAGGAAACGAGGAAGCTTGTCTAAGCAAGCTTAGATTACATCGATTTGAAGAAGGTAATCTCATCGTTCCACAAAAAACATACACATATATGTAAAGTAAGGGGATGATCTTATGGAAAAAAATATTAATATCGAAGTTTTTCAAGCTACACGTAATGATTTAGAAACAGTAACAGATCTTTTTGATAAATATAGAGTTTTTTATAAGCAACCTTCGAATGTGGAACAGAGTCGTGATTTTTTAAAAGAGCGATTTGAAAAAGAAGATTCCGTTATTTTTATAGCTGTATTTAAAGACGAAAATGGTAAACACGCGGGTGCTGGATTTGTACAGTTATACCCTTCATTTTCTTCTGTATCAATGCAAAGGTTGTGGATTTTAAATGATTTATACGTGGATTCAAAATATAGAAAAAATGGGGTTGCCAAAGCTCTAATGGAGAAGGCTAAAGATTATTCTGTAAAAACAAAAGCAAAGGAATTAGTGTTACAGACAGCTATAAATAACTATCCGGCACAGTCACTGTATGAATCTATAGGATATAAGAAAACTGAAGATGTTTATGAGTATACGTTTTCACTAAAACAAGAATATTCACAGAATAAATAGTCTCTGGAATGCAAAAATGATCAAATTTAGTGAGAAGTATAAAAAAAGATGCGTTAAATTTTCTGAAGTTTGGGAACATGATGGTTGGTATTTTAAGGTGTATACAATTGCTCTTGATGATTCTAAAGTCTCTCCTTCTTTAGTTAATATAGCTAAGCAAGAGGCTATAAAAAAAATTAATGGAGTCACTTTAGAAAATAAGGTTTATAAAATCGGTATTATTATTGTACATGAGGCGCGTGAAGCAGACTTTTTATTAATAAACTGGTGGTTTAACGAAAATATGTTGAACTCTCATATATATTCTTGCCCTAAAGATAATTATGGTTTATTAGAATATTTATCTCCAAAAGGTGGCGGAATGTGTGTGTGGGAGTTACAAGTATTATGCTTTGAAAAAAGTGCGTGGATTAATCATGTTTTACTAGAAGGAAGTGTAGCAGATTTCCATGGATACTTAAACTGTCGTTTTAATGGATGGATTTAAGATGTAACAATATATTTGAAGGGGTGTTAGTCATGGAAGGTATAAAAAATATATCTATAAAAACTTTTGACGAGTTAGAATCTCAAGTCAGAAGTTATAGTAGGAACTTTCCTACAGTTTTCAAAAGTTCCAAAGGATATAAACTAAGAGATTTAGAAGATCGGGAGTATATTGACTTTTTTTCAGGTGCTGGAACGCTAAATTACGGCCATAATAATCCTCGTATGAAAAATGCTATTATTGATTATTTAAATAGTGATGGCATAGTACATAGCCTTGACATGGGAACAATGGCAAGAGGGCTATTTTTAGAGAAATTTAATGATATAATTCTCAGCCCAAGAAATTATGAATACAAGATTATGTTCCCTGGACCAACTGGAACGAACTCAGTAGAAAGCGCATTGAAGATTGCACGTAAAGTTACTGGGAGAACTAATGTTATTAGTTTTAGTAATGCTTTTCACGGAATGACACTTGGCTCGCTTTCCCTTACCGGCAATGCATCAAAAAGAAAAGGTGCAGGGGTTCCATTAAATAATGTTACTATAATGCCTTATGATAAGTATATTCAAGGGCAAGAGTCCATCTGCTATTTAGAAAAATTTCTTGAAGATACGGGAAGTGGAGTGGATTTACCTGCTGCGATTATTCTGGAAACCGTGCAAGGGGAAGGCGGATTGAACGTGGCGAGTTTTTCTTGGCTAAAAGAAATTGAGCGTCTTTGCAAAGAATATGGAATTCTTTTAATAGTAGATGATATCCAGGCGGGTTGTGGAAGAACAGGTACATTTTTTAGTTTTGAGCCGGCTGAAATAAAGCCAGATGTCATTTGCTTATCTAAGTCTATAGGTGGCTTTGGGCTGCCAATGGCCTTAACATTAATTAAGCCAGAACATGATAGATGGAGCCCAGGCGAACATAATGGCACTTTTAGAGGGAACAATCTTGCCTTTGTTGCTGCAATGGAGGCTTTAGAATACTGGAAAGATCAAAGATTCACATTAGAATTAAAAGAAAAAGCGGATTTAATTGAAAGACAATTATCTCGAATAATTTCAGAATATCCTGAAATTAATGGTGTCTTAAAAGGAAGAGGCTTAATGCAAGGGATAGCTTGCTTAACACCTAATTTAGCAAAAGAAATATCAAAAAAAGCATTTGAAAAAGGTTTAATAATTGAGACATCTGGACCAAGTGATGAAGTTATAAAATTACTACCACCTTTAATTATAGATATGGAAGGCATAACGGAAGGTATTTCAATTTTAGAGTCCAGTATAAAAGAATGTATTTTAAATTTAGAGTTTTAAAATGATATAAACTTTACAAATAAAATCCTTTTCTTACTTAGTAAAGGATTTTATTTGTAAAGATAATAAACAATGCATGAGTTGCGAGGAAAAAATCACTTAATTAATAGGGGTGTTGATGATGAAAGAATATATTTTATTATTAGGAGCAGACCAATTTTTAAGAGAACGTTCACTAGCTGGAGCCAAGTCTATAAGTCATTTACCGATTTGGACAGCTGATTCAAATGCTAAAACTAAATATAATAGATATTTTGATAATTGTATCGAAGCAGATCCACAAGATTCTAAGAAGTTGTTAAAAGTTATAAATGAATATAAAGAAAAAGGTTGGATTCCTAGAGTAATTATCCCTTTGAATGATTGGACTTTAAAAGCAGCTAACGAAGTGAATCAGCAATTAGGTTTAAGACATTTAAATTCAAATACAGTAAATTTAGCAAGGAATAAATTTGCAATGAAGAAGTCATTTTTCGAGCATAACGTAAATACTGCTCCTTTCCACTTAATTCAAGATGAAAGTGAACTACTTTTAGCTGTAAATGATTTAGGAGTTCCTGTTGTTATTAAACCTTATGATTTTGGAGGAAGCGCAGGAGTGTATTTAGCACGTACTGAGGATGAAGCAATTCAGGCATTTAAAGAATCACAAAAAGTTTTAGAGGAATATGGGGAAATATTTGGAGTAGAAGGAGATAAATATTTAGTTGAAAAATATATAGATAGTAGAGATGAGGTTTCTGTAGAGGTAGTTTGCTTTGATAAACAATACCATGTGCTAACTGTCACTGAAAAATATTTATCACCAGAGCCTTGGTTTTCTGAAATGGCGCATTTGGTTCCTAGTCACAGAGTAAATAATGAAGAGTTACGTGAGCTTGCATGTGAAGCTTGTAGGGCTTTAGATATTGAATTTGGATTAGCACATGTAGAAATTAAAATAAAGGATAATGAATTTTGGGTAATTGAAGCTGCTGCAAGACCTGGTGGGGATGGAATTATGGATCAAATTGAAAGAGCATATGGAATTAATCCATACAGTTTACATGTCAGCTGCTATTTAAATGAAGATCCATTTATACATATTGAAAAATTGGAGCCAATTCAAAGTGCAGCTATAGCATTCTTAAAAGCACCATCAGGTATTATTAAAGAAATTAAAAATACTAATAATTTACCAGAAGAAGTACATTCACTGGCAATACAAGCACATGTTGGAAAAGTATCGGCTGACCCTATTTTTTGTCTTTCAAGAGAAGGAACTGTGGAGTATACATGGCAAAATTTATTCGAAACAAAAACTGATAAACCACTAGAAATGACAAAATTATTATCTGAAGAAATCTTTGAAGTAGAGGAATGTTAGTATGTATTTATACGTTATATTATCAGGTTTATATAGATTTATATGCGGTGCTCTATTGTTAGCTATAAACTGGAAACTAGCGAGTGATGGTAATGATAATTTTGGATCATTAGCAATGGCCACGATAGTTTCTTTTGTGCCTGCAATATTTGTACCTATATTTGCAAAAAAAGCTTTAAATAAGCACGCTGGTTCAAAAATAACAGGCGTAGGGTTAATCGGAGTCGTATTGTGTTGTTTATTATTGTCGAATTATTATCAAATTAATTCTAGTGTAGTCATGATAAACTTCGTTGCTTGGATTTTTTTCTTTCTACTAGAGTCAAGCTGGGAAATGTGGTTTGCTAACTTAGCAAAAAAATATAGTGAATTACAAGTAACTAGATTTAGTTCTATTTCTATGACAGTCAATCAAGTTGCATTAATGATTGGGCCAATTTGTGCCCCTTTTGTAATAAATAAATTAGGGTATAGTAATTTTTACGTTGTAGTTTCAATAATATTTTTTGTTTTTGGTGTTATCGCCTTTTTACAAAAAGGGACTGTGGAAGAAATTGCAAAAACTGATAATGTCAAATTGAAAACGTTTAATCCTTTACTTTTTTTATCTTTAGCATTAATTTGGCCAGTCTTGGGTGGTATAAATTTTATGCTTCCAGTTCAGGTTAGTATTCAAAATGGAAAAATGATGGATGTTGGAATTTTGGATGCCTTTATTAGTGTGGGAATGGTTTTAATAGGGATCTTTTTATCAACTATTAAAATAGCATCAGATATGTATAAAATTATACTTTCATGTATTAGCATAGTGATTGGTTTATTAATTTGGAATTTCATTGATTTGGGAATTATAGGTTTTGGCATTGCTTTAGCATTTTTAGGTTTTGGTTTTGGAGGATTAAGGATTATTACCAGAAGCGTTATGGCGAATAACTATACAAGTGCAGAGGTAGGAACAATGGTTTCTAGAGCAAATGCTTGTGCTCTGCCTATTCTAGCATGCGTATTGTTTATTTCAAGAATAAATATTTCTTATACATGGTTGAGCCCATTTATATTAGCTTTTTTAATGGCGGCATTTTTATTATTTGGAATAAAGTATGAACAAAATAAAAATGTTATAGCCTCAGAAAAAGAGAATGAAATTAATTGCTGATTATTCCCTTTGTAATTGCATTAATTATATACAATTACAAAGGGAATAAGGGAAAATTATTTATACTATAATTTGCAGGATAAATAATTTAATTTTACTGATTGAATTTGTTTAATATGAAAGCTACTTAATGGATAATCTAAGTAGTTTTCATATTATGATTATTACATACTTCCAAAAGTGCTCTTAAAGGAAGGGGATATATGTTTAAAAAAATTAATGAAGACATTATGTGTGTGTTAAATTCTGATCCTGCTGTGAAAAATAAAATAGAAGTAATTCTTTGTTATTCAGGAGTGCATGCAATTTGGTTATATCGGATTAGCCATTTTTTTTGGATTAACAATTTTTTATTAACAGCTAGAGTCATTTCACAGTTATCTAAATTCTTAACTGGTATAGAAATCCATCCAGGTGCTAAAATTGGAAGGAGATTGTTTATCGACCATGGAGTTGGTGTAGTTGTTGGGGAGACATGTGAAATTGGAAATGATGTGACATTATTTCAAGGTGTGACTCTAGGTGGTACAGGTAAAGAAAGTGGTAAAAGACATCCGAATATCGGAGACAATTGTATTATTTCTAGCGGTGCAAAAGTATTAGGTGCTATCAATATAGGAGAATATTCTAAAGTAGGAGCCGGTGCGGTCGTTTTGAAAGATGTTCCTAGCAATTCGACAGTTGTAGGAGTACCAGGACAGGTTGTTATTCATAATGGAAAAAGAACAAATAATTTACAACCTCAAAAATTATTGGAAGAAATTTTAGATTCTAATAGATCTTTAAAGTTGGAAATAGAAGATTTAAAAAAAGAAATAAAAATTTTGAAAAGGGAAAATACCGAAAAATTAGTTATTTCAAATGAAAGTTGAGGAGATATAAAAATGTATAATAAAAGAATTATTAATTTGGAAATTCCTTCGTATAATGCTATGAATTTTTTAGAAATATACAGATTACCACAAGTTCATTTGAATCAGGCTCTTAATATAACTCAACATCTACAAAAATCATTAAGCCTGCAAACGCTTAACCTTGAGCTCGACCAATTAAATAATTTAATTAGTGAAATTCCGGGAGGAAGTATTTTAAATACAATTAACCAATTGGTAGAATATAGTGAGATTAATACTACCTCTGCAATAAATAATATTGTGGATATCATTAAAAGTAATTGTGAGATGTTTGAAGATGATTTTTTATTACAATCTAAGCTAAAAAGTGTAATTTCAAACGTATTTTTAAATCTCGCTAATCAAGAAAAAAATTCTTATGTATTTTACCATGAAAAATTATCTTATAAAACTAGTTATAGTTATCATGTTATTTTTGTAATAGATAACATGGAGTCCGGTTTAAGTGTTTTTCCAATTTCATTTAATGTTAATGTGGATTCGGGTTATGAAAATCTACATAAAAATTCAATTAATGATCTTCAATCTTATAAAATTAAAATTAGTGGAATAAATTTTATGATAAGTAAAAACAATGAATTAACAGAGATAATGGAAAGAGTAACGGAAAATACCTTATAGATAATAAAATATTTTTTATAATAACTTGTTCTTTTGGTTCAATACTTCTATAGAGCACTAGACAAATAGCCAAAAATCCTTACATTAATTAACGTGAGGACTTTTGGCTATTTATCAGCCATCAGTACAACTGTAAGCGTATTGTACAATTTCATTCTTGCTAAGTGCTTTTTGAATATCGGTTACATGCTAGATTAAAACATGAATGTAAATGCAACTGTAATCCCAATTATGCTAAAAATTACTTTTTCATTTTGGGGTTCTTATTTTACTATAGTCCTGATAATAATAATTGTAATTTTCTGAATTTTGTTGATATATATTTTAAAACACACCTTTTAAATTACAAATTCTGTTATTATATTATTAAAAGAATATATGATAAATGGTAATGAGGGGGTAGATTATGAATATAGCAGTCAAAGGAAATGAACAGATTCTGGGCTTATTAAATGATTGGTATGTGGAAATTCGTGCGCGGCGCATAAGTAATGCACATCGTTTAAAAGAAGAAATTGATGATAAAATGCAAAATATAGAAGAAGATCAGAACTTATTATTATACTATTCGTTATTAGATTTTCGTCATCAATACGTAATTGATAACTTGGGTGTTTCTACAAGTAGTTTTGATAAAGTAGAATCTTTTGAGATTCCTTCTAACAACACTTTAACTTATTATTATCATTTCTTTAAAGCTATTCATGCTAGTGGAACTGGTAGTTATAAGGTTGCAAAAGAACATTTTGATCAAGCCGAAAAGTTATTAGAGCTTATTCATGATGAAGTTGAGAAAGCTGAATTTTATTATAAGTTAGGTGCATTCCATTTTGATATTTGTGATTCACTAGTCTCCTTTCAGTACACAACAAGGGCAAAGGAAATGTTTTTAGCTCATGATGATTATGAGCGTAATGTCGGCTTTTGTGAGAACTTGTTGGGGTTAGCTTGTATAAATTTAAAAGAGTGGTCATTAGCAGAGGAACATTTTGCGGCTGCAATGGACAAGTTCCAAAAAGTCGGAGAAGATAAGTTTATTATTATGGTGCGCCATAACTTGGGTTGGATGTATTCTAAACAAAACCTATCATCTTTAGCGATTCGTTATTTATCTGAAGTCATTGAAAAGTCTCCAAACCATTACAAAGCCATGTATGCAAAGGCATTGGAACATTACAAACTGGACGAGCGAGAAGTCGCAGCAGAACTCATTGAGAACGGTTTAAATATTAGTAAGAAACTAAATCAGGAAGAGTTCATACATCGATATCTCATTTTACAAGAGCTAAACAATGCTTCACCTACTCAAATACTCGAAACAGTAGTGCTAGCAGGAATTGATTACTTCGAAAGAGAAGGATTGTATGAAGATGTTCAGGAGTCTTATGAGACGCTGGGAACAAAATTTTATGATGAAAAGAATCATCATGCGGCGAGTAAGTATTTCCATTTAGGGTTGCAAGCGAAACGAAAATTTTTTGAGGAAGGAGCTTTAAAATGAAAAAAATAGTATTCAGTTTAATGGGAATTGTCACGGCTATAACCTTGACTATAGGTGTAACGAATACAGCGAAGACGCCACAATCTTACGAAGTGATTCAAAGTCTTTCAGTTGGCGATCACGGTGGTTGATACACTAATTTAATGTATAATAAAAAGGGCTAGGATTAATTAAAATGTACCCTATAGAATAGACACTTAAAAAAAAGTCTATTCTATAGGGTCTTTCTTGTATAATGAGAGAAA
>NZ_JAQFUL010000094.1:0-18103 GCF_027716265.1 Bacillus cereus group sp. Bc031 | reverse complement strand
CAAGTATTAATTTACGGGTCTCTTATTAAGGGAATTTAAAGCTGAAATAACAGCTTAAATATAATATACGAGGAGAATATATTATGAATAACATCACTTTTAACAAATTAGATTTTTTAGGACTGGCTAGTGGCTCGATTCTTCTTACTGCTTTTATTTACGCCACTACGCTTGTATAAATTTTGTGTCCCCTTTCCCCTTTATCCCACTTTAATGGGCAGTAAGACCCCCACCTCAAAATTCAACGAAAGCAAAGAAGTTAGGTAGGGGATCAACTGCCCATAAAAGTCCGATTGGTGAGGGCTAATAATCAGTGGGGGATGAAGACCCCCCACTGATTAAAGTTTCACTTTATTATAAATAGTAATAGAAAAGACGACCGCCTATGCCCGGTCGTCTTTTCTTACTTTTGATTTGATTCCAAAGCTTCCTTTAGCTCCTCAAATTTCTCATTTAATTGGTCTGTCATCATTTTCATAACTGTTTTCCGATCTATTTGTTCTTCAGCATCAATTTGAATCGGATCTCCAAAAATCAATTGTGCCTTTTTCCCCTTTATTAATTCTTTTACACTTGATGGACCAACATAAGCTGCTGGTATTAATGGAACGTTAGAACGCATCGCAATTGTCACAGCACCAGCTTTTAACGAAACATCTTCTGTCGATCTCGTTCCACTCGGGAAAATCCCTACCACTTTTCCTTCTTTTAATAAGCGTGATGGAATTTTAAGTGTACTCGGTCCTGGATTTGCACGATCTACAGGGAATGCATTTACATTTTTAAAGAACCAATTTTTGAATTTCCCTTCAAATAATTCTTTTTTGGCCATGTAATGAATCTCTGTTGGGTACATCCCTGTAGCTAACATTAATACATCCATAAAACTTGTATGTGTACACGCAACAACATACGGGCCACCTTCTGGTAGCTTTTCTCTTCCTTGCACTTCTACTTTCCCAGCTGTTTTAAATATATATTTCAACAAAAATGTAATTGGTTTATACATTGGTTTCGTTCCTTTCTGAACATCCGAAGTATAGTCATTTTCTTACCTCAATTATAACACTAAGTTATAGGAGTTGGTAATAAAAATGAGTATTAATTGTTAAATTTCAATTGTTACAAAAGTGTAATTTTCTTGTAAGCTAATTCGATAGTTACTTCTTGCGATATTTCATACAATTAAGTCAGAAACAGGGCAACCATTATTCGAAAAGGAGCGGATCAATATGATGAACAAGCTGAAAACGAACAACCTTTTAAATACAATGGGCATGGTATTTTCCGCTCTTATCGATGCAAAAGCTGTTGCTTCTACATTAAATAAGTAAGGAGAATGCATCATGAATAACATTACTTTTAACAAATTAGATTTTTTAGGATTAGCTAGCGGCTCTCTTCTTCTTACTGCTTTTATTTACGCTGCTACGCTTGTATAACTTTGTGTCCCCTTTCCCCTTTATATAGAAAAAGACGACCGTCTATGCCCGGTCGTCTTTTTAAATGTTTCTTTCTTTTAACTCTTTTAAAAGCTCTATCATTTCAGCTTGTTGTTTTATCTTCTTACGACCATTTCGATTAATTGCTGCAAGCTCACAAGCAACTCCGACGGCAAAGAAAAACAATAAACTTTCTAACATGTGAAATCCTCCAATTGCCTATTAAACAGCTTGACGTAATTGCTCTTCTTGTAAAATCTTCTTATTTATATTTTCTTCTTTCCTCTGACAAACATTATTACGAATAAGTGCCGCAATAACAAGTAAAGTCCCTACAATATCAAACATTGTTATTTGATATCCTTGCATCATCATAATAACTAAAGTTGTAATTGGTACAAAATTAATAAATAAAATCCCATTAATGGACGATAAAATTTTCACACCATAGTTCCAAGCTAGTAACGCTACTATTCCTGGTAATGTCATCATAAATAATAAATCGTATTTCACAATAAAAATCGTTCTCATACTCGGAACTGAAACATATCCAAACGCCGTTATAATTATCGTTATAATTCCTGTAACGGTTGTACCGAATACACACGTCAATGTAGAATAACGTAATGTCGACCAATCGCTACACGTTTGACCACCCATCGTATAAATAACCCAACCTACAACTCCAACAAATATACATGCTAGTGAAAACATGTTATCTTTCAATGTTAAAAAGAAACTCATATCACCTTTTGTAATAACAAATACAGCCCCTATAAAAGCGATAATCATGCTCGTTATCATATACTTTTTCGGTTTTACACGCTTATATCCCCATAGGATACAAATAGAAATCATCGGCATAAGTGCTTCCATAATGGAGGCTACCATCACGCCTGATTTTCCCATTAACATTTGACCTAAAAATATAAGTACATTATATACAGTAAACGCCATCGTTCCGAAAAAGACGAGTAACTTTCCTCTTCCTTCTAAACGAAATGCCTGTTTCCCTTCTTTCATTAACAACAATATAATCAGCATTATCGCTACCGCTCCATAGCGAATAAGCGAAAAGTAAAATGGATCTATGTATTCTAACGCATGATCAGCAACTGGAAACATTGCTCCCCATGACATACTTGCAATTAAACACGCTAAAGCGCCTATTATCATTTGACCTTTTCTCACCGCAATCCCCCACTTCTTTCTATTTGCATAAAGAGAATTGTAAAAGAAAAAATATATCACGTAAAATGATTCGAAATGATGTTAACTATCATTTATAATGATAGTTAACATCAAGGAGGATCGTATTATGGAATTAAGAGATTTACAAATCTTCCAAAGCGTTGCTGACCAAGGTAGTGTAAGTAGCGCAGCAAAGGAATTAAATTACGTACAATCAAATGTAACAACGCGTATTAAACAACTGGAGAACGAGCTGAAAACACCGCTCTTTTATCGTCATAAACGAGGCATGACTTTAACAGCTGAAGGAAGAAAAATGCTCGTTTATGTTAATAAAATTTTGCAAGATGTTGAGGAGCTAAAACAAGTATTTTTAGATAGTGAAACACCCTCTGGCATATTAAAAATCGGTACTGTCGAAACAGTAAGTACATTACCTACCATTTTATCTTCTTACTATAAAAGCTATCCGAACGTCGATTTATCATTACAAGCAGGTTTAACAGAAGAATTAATTAGAGAAGTACTCGATCATCAATTAGACGGTGCTTTTATATCAGGGCCAATAAAACATCCCCTTATTGAACAATACGATGTTAGTACAGAGAAATTAATGCTTGTAACACAAAATAAAGCTTTTCATATAGAAGAATTTACAACAACGCCTTTACTCGTTTTTAACCAAGGATGTGGATACCGTTCCAAACTAGAACGATGGCTGAAAGATGAAGGTTTGCTACCAAAAAGAATTATGGAATTCAATATATTAGAGACAATATTAAACAGTGTTGCACTCGGCCTTGGAATTACACTCGTACCACAGTCTGCTGTCCATCATCTTTCTAAAGCAGGTAAAGTGCATTGCCATGCAATCCCTGAAAAATACGGTAGTATTTCAACGGTTTTCATACGCCGTAAAGATAGCTATATGACAAATTCAATGCGTAGCTTTTTAAAAACAATCGAAGAGCACCACCACATTAATATGCTTTGAAAGACATTCTTACACGAATGTCTTTTTTTCTTACAAAAGTGTAAGTCTTCCGTAAGCTAATTCGATAGTTGCCGGCGATCATATTTCCTATAATTAAGACATACAGCAGGGCAACAACAATTCGAAAAGGAGCGGATACGCATGATGAACAAAATGAAATCAAACAAATTTTTAAATATAATGGGCATGGTGCTATCCGCACTTGTCGATGCAAAAGCTGTTGCAACTACATTAAACAAATAAGGAGAGATTATAATGAACAACATTACATTTAACAAATCAGACTTTATCGGACTTGCAAGTGGAGCGACTCTTCTTACAGCTTTCATTTACACACTTGCTAAAGGTCTTGTTTAACACTTTGTTTCCCCAAACCCCTTTATATATAGAAAAAGCTGCTCGTCTTATAGACAAGCAGCTTTTTAGTTTGTTTCATATATAGTTTGACCTGTTTTCGTCATATCATATCCGCCAATCGCTTTTAGTTCATTATGAAATTCTTCCGATTGCAGAATGTCTTTTACAACTTCGATCAGCTTTTCATTTTCTTTATTCTTCAAAATCACTAAATCATACTGCTCTTTCATGATTGGAATAAAGTCTACATTTACAATTTGCGAAAACTTTTCTGATCCTACTCCCACATCAGCTTTCCCATTCGCGACTTGCGTCGCAACACCAAGATGGTTCGATTCTTCCCATTCATATCCACTAATACGTTCTTTATTTAAATTTTGAATGCGCAATTGTTCATCAACTAACACCCTAATACCAGAACCCTTTTCTCGATTTATAAATCGTATAGATGATTGAGATAAATCAGCCCATGTTTTTATATTTTTAGGATTCCCCTTTTGCACATAAAACCCAACGTTCCTTGCTAATAAATTAATCATCGTACATGGTTGTCCTACTAAAATACGTTTTACGTAAGGAACATTATATGTACCCGTTTCGCCATCAAACAAATGCAAGCTAACGATACTTCCTTCTCCTTGATACATTTTTACTAGGCTCGTTAAACTACCTTGATATGCCCTTAATATATTTGAACTTGGCAGGCGATTTTCTATACGTTTTGCCAACATGTCTAACGTTAGTTCTTGTCCACTAATAATACATGTATTCGAGATACTATTACTGTCATTCTTTACAGAAGTAACTTGTACGTTACCTGTTTTCATTTGCTTAATATATTGTTCTAAATCTGCTGCATCAATGCGCATCTGTCTACCAATTCTATAAGAAGGCAGTTCTCCTTTTTTAATTAAATCGTATACAGTTAATTTTGATACTTTTAATCGCTTCGCTACTTCTTCCGTTGTGTAGGAATGATGATCCATAGACGATTCCTCACTTTCTTTCTTCATTGTAACAAAGAAAAGAATATTTCTCCTATATTTTAAAAATAACTACATCGTTCAAATTATATTCAATTATAACTAGTTATATTTAGTTATATTTAGTTATAATTAATTATGTCAAAACGAAAGGGGATTTTTTATGAATAAGTTTACATTACAATCCATCGGGGCACTTATCCTTTCTTTTCTTCTTATATTTAGTGTTGCATGTACAAGCGGAGAGAAGAAAGAGAAATCAACCGCTAAAGAAGGAAAAACAGTTGAACTTACTATATCAGCAGCTGCAAGCTTACAAGATGCGCTAAAAGAAATTGAAACAAAATATAAAGAAAAAGAACCTAATATTAAACTTTCTTTTAACTTCGGCGCTTCTGGTGCACTTCAACAACAAATCGAACAAGGTGCACCTGCTGATTTATTCTTCTCAGCAGCCGAAGATAAATTCCAAACTCTCGTTAAAAAAGGATTCATTAATGAACAAGAGGGGAAAAATCTCCTTGGAAACGAACTCGTTCTAGTCGTCCCAAAAGATAGTTCTCTTACAAAAATTCAAGATTTAAAAGATGAAAAAATAAAAAAAATCGCACTTGGTACACCTGAATCTGTACCTGCGGGAAAATACGCAAAAGCTTCTCTCACACATGAAAATCTTTGGAATGACATTCAAAATAAAGTCGTATTTACAAAAGATGTTCGCCAAGTGTTAACATATGTAGAAACAGGTAATGTTGATGCTGGTATTGTATACAAAACAGATGCTCTTATTTCAAACAAAGTAAAAATTGGTGAGACAGCAGCGGCTACTTCTCATGAGCCAATTCACTATCCTTTAGGTGTTATAAAAGAATCTAAACACAAGAAAGAGGCGACTTCATTTTATGAGTATTTGCAGTCAAAAGATGCACAATCTATCTTTAAAAAATACGGATTTACAGTCCTATCATAATTGCCATGAGCTTTGATACTATTTTATCACCAATCTTTCTATCTTTACGAGTAGCTGCATGTGCCACCATTATCGTTACCATTTTAGGAACGATAATCGGACGAGCGCTAGCACGCTCCTCATGGAGATATAAAGTAATATTAGAAACTATTTTCTTACTACCAATGGTACTTCCGCCAACTGTAATCGGCTTTTTTCTCATTATCATTTTTGGAAATAACAGTCCTATTGGAACGTGGATAGAATCAATATTTCAGCAATCTATTATGTTCACATCTACTGCTGCTATCATTGCTTCTACAGTTGTTGCATTTCCGCTTATGTACCAATCAGCAAAAACAGGATTTTCTATCGCGAATGTACAAATTGAAGAAAGTGCTCGTGACCTTGGTGCAAGTGAATATCAAGTTTTTCTACACGTCACACTTCCGCTTGCATTTCCTGCCTTACTAAGTGGAATGATTTTGAGCTTTGTTCGTGCGCTTGGTGAGTTTGGTGCTACGCTCATGTTTGCCGGAAACATTCCTGGTAAAACACAAACTATCCCAACTGCCATTTACATGGCGATTGATACAAGTAATATGCAGCTCGCCTGGACACTAGTAGTTATCACTATTAGTATGTCCCTCCTATTTTTGCTATGTATTCAGCTTATTAATAAAAGAATTACTAACTCTTAAGGCAGCTCTTTTTGAAGCTGCTTTTTTATTTCTTAGGAAATAAAAATATACCACTGGGAAATGACTGAATTTTAAATTTTATTTAAATATACATTCTATTTGAATTTACTTTCTAAAATAGGCAATTTCCTGTTATTATATGGAGGTGTTTGAAAAAATGAAGAAATGAAAACGCATTTATATCGTGAATTCTTCATCCTGTTTTAGCGATCGGTAATCTTCTACTCTAGTAGTGGGGCATTACCGATCGTTAGAACGATATGTAATTATATTGGTATAGCAAAACGAAGGGAGTCTTGTAATGGACATTTTATTAGCGCTTCTTCCTGCAATTGCATGGGGAAACATCTTATTAGTAAGCGTAAAAATGGGCGGTGGTGCATATAGCCAAACGGTAGGTATGACAATCGGTGCTCTATTCTTCGCAACAATTATGTATGTATTTACTCAACCAGCTTTAACAATGACAATCTTGATTGTTGGTTTTATTTCAGGTTTATTCTGGGCTTTAGGACAAGTAAACCAATTAAAAACAGTTGAAAAACTAGGCGTTTCAACTACTGTAACAATTTCTACTGGTATGCAACTTGTTGCAACTTCTATCTTTGGGGTTATCGCTTTCCGTGAGTGGACTACTACTACAACGATTATTCTGGGAACGATTGCAATCCTATTAATCGTAGTTGGTGTTGTATTCACATCATTAGACGATAAAGAAAATGCTCAGCCACCAGGACAATTGAAAAAGGGACTTCTTACTTTAATTGTTTCTACTTTTGGCTATCTTGTATATGTAATTATTATTCGTTGGTATAACATCGATGGTTGGTCTGCTATTTTACCACAAGCAGTTGGTATGTTTGTTGGTGCGGTTGTACTGACATCTAAACATAAACCATTTAACAAATATGCAATCCGTAACGCTTTATCTGGTTTACTATGGGGAACTGGAAACTTATTCTTACTTCTTTCATTACCACGTGTCGGAGTAGCAACAAGCTTCCCATTATCTCAAACTGGAATCGTTATCTCAACATTTGGTGCGATTGTCTTCTTAGGCGAAAAGAAAACGAAACGCCAATTGATCTTTATTGCACTAGGTAGCGTTTTAATTATCGGCGGCGCTGTATTACTTGGTATGACAAAAGCATAAACTTATAATCTATTAGTAAACCCCTGAAGCACATATGCTTCAGGGGTTTTTTAATTCTAATTATTTTCTAGATATAATTATTTGTATGTTTTTGGCCCTTATAATTATTCTTCCACTCTAGCAAACCCGCTACACATATAAAGAGATTAATAACAGCTAATATTAGCATAACATATAACCCAGTGGAGATATAAATTGAAATACTAACTACATTATATAAAATCCATAAATGCCAGTTTTCTAGGATTTTTCGACTTAGCATAAATTGAGCTACTAATCCTAGTACAGCATTTAAAGCGTCTAAATATGGACTTGTTGATTCTAAGTAATGGACTTGATAATACCCCCAACCAATCCATGCAACTAAAATAAAGATTATATAAAAAATCCAACCTTGCAAATCTAAACGAACTGTTGCTTTTACCTCTTCCTCCCCACTACGTGCAATCCAATGATACCAACCATATACATTAAATATAAATTGAAAACCTGCCAATACTGCCATTGCATATAAACCTTGTGTAATAAAAATATACAGAAATACCGCAACGGTAATCATACCGAATAAAAAGTTGGATACTTTTTCTCTTGCTAATAGCCAAACATTAATAATTCCCATGACCGATGCAAAGATTTCAATATAGCTCGATTGAATATACAATCCAACCAATACACAAATAATACTAGTAATGAGTAAAAAGAGCGGACTTCTAATCATAATCATCTCTCCCCAGATGTGTAATAAATTCCCTATCACCAGTATAAGGAATCACTCTCCCTTTCACCATTAATTTCCTACTTTTCATTATCTATTCCATCTACAATAAGCCTTTTCTTTTTACAAAATTCTCTTAAAAATGGTATCGTTTTTTATAACATATCTCCACTAGAAAGGAATAGAGGATATGCTAACTAAACATCGAATTCTATTTATTGGTGCTGGTCGTATGGCAGAAGCTATATTTTCCGGATTACTTAAAACAAGCAAAGAATACATCGAAGAGATTATCGTTTCTAACCGAAGCAACGTAGAAAAGCTAGATCAATTACGAGCGCGATATAATGTGTCTACTACAACAGATTGGAAGCAACATGTTACATCTGTTGATACGATTGTTTTAGCAATGCCGCCTTCTGCACATGAAGAATTATTAGCAGAGTTATCTCCGTTACTATCGAATCAACTTGTCGTAACGGTAGCTGCCGGCATCGGCCCATCTTATTTAGAAGAAAGACTTCCTAAAGGAACGCCTGTTGCTTGGATTATGCCAAATACAGCTGCTGAAATTGGTAAGTCTATCTCCTTATACACGATGGGACAATTCGTAAACGAGACTGATCAAGAAACCCTGCAATTGCTTTTAGGGGGCATTGGTACTTCGCAACTTTGTACCGAGGAAGAAGTTCATCAACTTACTGCAGTTACTGGAAGTGCACCAGCCTTCCTTTATTACTTTGCTGAAAGTTTAATTGAAGCAACAAAAAGTTATGGAGTCGATGAAGCAACCGCAAAACACCTTGTCATTCAAATGATTTCTGGCTCTGCTTCTATGCTTGAACAAACACAAGATCCAGCTAACCTCCGTGAACAAGTAACAACGCCAGGTGGTTCCACAGCTGAAGGTCTCAAAGCTTTATATGAATATAATTTTTCAGAGGCAATTCAAAAAGCAGTAGAAGCAACAAACAAAAAAGCTAGGGGGAAATAATATGAATTTAACAAGTTTAAAAGATTATACAACGTTACATAACGGTGTAAAAATGCCTTGGTTCGGTTTAGGTGTTTTTAAAGTAGAAGATGGTTCAGAAGTAATTGAATCTGTAAAATCAGCAATTAAAAATGGTTACCGCAGCATTGATACTGCAGCAATCTATCAAAACGAAGAAGGCGTTGGACAAGCAATCCGTGAATCAGGTGTTGCACGTGAAGAATTATTTATTACATCAAAAGTATGGAATAGCGATCAAGGATATGAAACAACACTTCAAGCATTTGAAACTACATTAGAAAAATTAGGTCTAGAATATTTAGATTTATATTTAGTACATTGGCCTGTAAAAGGAAAATATACTGAATCATGGAAAGCGTTAGAAAAGCTTTATAAAGATGGCCGTGTTCGCGCTATCGGTGTGAGTAATTTCCACATTCACCACTTACAAGACGTATTTGAAATTGCTGAAATTAAGCCAATGGTCAATCAAGTGGAATACCACCCACGTTTAGCACAAGAAGAATTACACGATTTCTGTAAAGAACATAATATCCAGCTTGAAGCTTGGTCACCGTTAATGCAAGGACAACTACTAGATAATCCAACGTTGCAAGAAATTGCGAAAAAATATAATAAATCAACTGCGCAAATTATTTTACGCTGGGATTTACAAAACGAAGTTGTAACAATTCCCAAATCAATTAAAGAACATCGTATTATTGAAAATGCAAACATCTTCGACTTTGAATTAAGTGCTGATGATATGAAAGCAATTCAAGCTTTAAATGAAGATCGTCGCGTTGGTCCAGATCCAGATAACTTTAACTTCTAGTAGAAAAACCACTGCCATATGCAGTGGTTTTTCGTTAAAGAAAACTGAAAATTTAAACTATATTTCATTCAGTTGACACTTCATCATCCAAGGTGTAAGATTTTGAATTATCAAAGAAACAAAAAAATTAATAAAGTTTATTCGTTTACTCATTGTATCAAGAGAGGTGGAGGGACTGGCCCTTTGAAACCTCGGCAGCAGGTTCATTTTTGAATACTGTGCCACTTCCTGCAAGCTTTATAGCTTGAAAGATAGAATGAGGGACTTCGTTTATATACGGGTGCATAACTTGTACGTAAAAATCCCTCTTTCTCAATATGAAAAGAGGGATTTTTTATTTTTCATTTCCCTCATCATCATCCAAACTTAATTATTTAGGAGGAAAATCAAATGAAAAAGAAGTTTGTACCCGGTATTGCATCAGTTGTAGGAGTAAGTATTTTATTAACTGGTTGCGGTAGTTATAAAAACGAAGCAAGCGGAGCAAATGCAAAAGACGAGGCGCCTAGTAAACAGGTTTTAAACTTATCTTCACCTACTGAAATACGAACAATGGATACAGCTCGTGCTACAGATACTGATTCTGGTCAAGTAATGAGAAACGTATTTGAAGGTTTGTATAACCTTGGTGAAGGTAATAAACCTGTCCCTGGTGTTGCAAAATCTCATGAAGTAAGTGGCGATAAAACGAAATACACATTCCACCTGCGAGATTCAAAATGGTCAAACGGTACTCCTGTTACAGCGAAAGATTTTGTCTTCGCTTGGCAAAGAGCTGTCGATCCAGCAACAGCCTCTGAATATGCATTTCTATTCTTTGATATTAAAAATGCAACAAAAATTAACAACAAAGAACTTCCAGCCGACCAACTTGGTGTAAAAGCAGTTGATGACCATACGTTTGAGGTAGAATTAGAGCGTCCTGTTCCTTATTTTATTAGCTTAACAGCGTTCCCAACATTTCTACCAATTAACGAGGAATTCTTTAAAAAACAAGGTGATAAGTACGCTTTAGAAGACAATACAATCTTGTACAACGGCGCTTTTACACTAAGCGATTGGAAGCATGAACAAAGCTTTAAATTCAAGAAAAACCCTACCTATTGGGATAAAGATACTGTCAAACTAGAGGAAATCAATTTTAACGTCGTAAAAGAAAAATCAACAGAAGTAAACTTATTCGAATCAAAACAATTAGACCGTATAAAATTAACATCTGATTTCGTTGATAAATATAAAAAGGATGCAAACTTTAAAGAACGCCCGAACGTAGGCGTACAATTTTTACGTATGAATCAACAAAACAAAGTACTGCAAAACGTTTCTGCACGCCAAGCAATTGATCAAACAATTGATCGAAAATCCTTTGTAAATACGTTATTAAATGATGGCTCTACACCAACCTTTGGTCTCGTTCCAAAAAACTTTGCAAAAGGGCCTGATGGAAAGGACTTCCGTACTATAAATGGAGATTTAACTAAAGTTGATACAAAATCTGCACAAGAGTTATGGAAAAAGGCAAAACAAGAGCTTGGTTCTGAAAAGATTACATTAGAATTATTAACGAGTGATGCTGACCTTGATAAGAAAACAGGTGAGTTCTTAAAAGGACAAATAGAAAAGAATTTAGATGGATTAACAGTAAATGTGAAACCACAACCACGTAAACAACAAGTTTCACTTTTATTAAAAGGTGACTATGAAATCGGTATTGATGGCTGGAGCCCTGACTTTGCTGACCCAATTACATTCCTTGAATTGTTTACAACGAATAACCCTTACAACTTAGATCATTACTCTAATAAGGAATTCGATGAAACAATTGAAAAAGTGAAAACGACTTTAGCTGGTGATGAAAAAGCTCGCTGGGAAGCATTACTAGCATCTGAAAAAATATTATTTAAAGACTCTGTTATCGCTCCCCTTTACCAAAAAGGCGAATCTTATTTAGAACGTTCTTATGTGAAAGGAATTGTGCAAGTAGACTTTGCAGGTCAATTAAACTTCAAATGGGCACAAATTGAAAAATAAAAGGCAAGCTGAATCGATATTTTTCTATCTACAGTAATTATTTTATTAAAAAAATGTATTAAAAGCGGATTCTCAATAAGAGGAAATCCGCTTTTTTAATATATTATTTCAAAAAATTAATGCTCAACTTTTTATTATTGACATATAGTTCTCTCCAGTGTTAATATTCTAAACAATCAAAGAAACGAAATATTTCACCATCATAATATAACGTCTACTACGTCGAAGCATATAATGATAAATTATAGTTCAACATGTATATACATATAGAACACCTGATTACCTACATGTACATATTTATAATAGGTTTTCTCTTCTTCTATAGATACACTTCAAAACATGGACATTATGACGTTACGAAACAACACATTTAGGGAGGAACGAACAATGAAGAAAAAAGTTGTACCTGTTGTTGCATCTGTTTTAGGGGCAAGTCTATTACTAACTGCTTGCGGGGGAAATAAAGATAACGCAAGCGGAGCGAAAGCAAATGATAAAGCACCTGATAAACAAGCAATTAACTTATCATTTGCTTCAGAAATTCCAACAATGGATGTTGCAAAAGCAACGGATGGGGAATCCATGAACGTAATGCGTAATGTTTTTGAAGGGTTATATGCAATGGGAGAAGATAATAAACCGATTCCTGGTGTCGCTGAGTCGGTTGACGTTAGTCCCGATAAAACGAAATATACATTCCATCTGCGTGATTCAAAATGGTCAAACGGTACTCCTGTTACAGCAAAAGACTTTGTCTTCGCTTGGCAACGTGCCGTAAACCCTGATACAGCAGCTGAATATGCATTCTTATTCTTCGATATAAAGAATGCGAAACAAATAAACCAAAAACAATTGCCGATTGATCAACTAGGGGTCAAAGCTATTGATGACAAAACATTAGAAGTACAACTAGATCGTCCTGTTCCCTACTTCTTAAGTTTAACGACATTCTCAACATTCTTACCAATTAATGAAGAGTATTTAAAGTCTCAAGGCGATAAATACGGTTTAGAAACAAATCATTTAATTTACAACGGTGCCTTCACATTAGATAACTGGAAACACGAGCAAAGCTTCCAACTGAAGAAGAATCCTAACTATTGGGATGCTAAAACGGTGAAATTAGAAGAAATCAACTTCAATGTCGTTAAAGATAAGTCTACAGAAGTTAATTTATATGATTCAGGACAAATTGATCGCGTTGCTTTAACTGCGGAGTTTGTTGATAAATATAAGGGCGATCCAAACTTCAAAGAACGCGCTGAAGTTGGCATTCAATTTTTACGACTCAATCAAAAAAATGAAACATTAAAAAATCAACATGCACGCCTTGCTATTAACGGAGCAATGAATAAGAAAGCATACGTAGAAACAATTTTAAATAACGGCGCTGTTGCAGCTGAAGGAATGGTTCCTGCGAAATTTGCAAAAAGTCCTGATGGCAACGACTTCCGTAAAGAAAATGGAAATCTAGTGAAAGATGATGTGAAAACAGCGAAAGAAAACTGGAAAAAAGCGAAGCAAGAACTGGGTACTGACAAAGTAACAATTGAACTCTTAACAAGTGATAATGCTTTAGCTAAAAAGACTGGTGAATATTTAAAAGGTGAACTAGAAAAGAACTTAGATGGATTAACAGTAAATTTAAAACCACAACCACGTAAACAACAGTTAAAACTACTGTTAAGTGGTGACTATGAAATCGGTATTGATGGCTGGGGCCCTGACTTCGCTGATCCAATTACATTCTTAGATTTATTTACAACAGATAGTGCTTACAACTTCGATAAATACTCTAACAAAGAGTACGATGAGCTAATTCATAAAGTAAAAACAGATTTAGCTGGTGATGAAAAAGCTCGCTGGGAAGCAATGAAGCAAGCTGAAAAAATTCTATTACAAGACGGTGCTGTCGCTCCTTTATACCAACAAGGTCGTTCTTACTTACAACGCTCTTTCATTAAAGGACTTGTAACAACTGACTTCGGTGGTGAGTTTAACTACAAGTGGACAGAAGTTGCAAAATAATAAGTGCTAATAAAAAGGTATCCCACCGAGGATACCTTTTTATTTTATGCTTCTTTAACTACAGAGCTTCTTCTTCCCTTTACCATTCCTTTTATGGCTAAAGTCATCACTGCTACTGATTGTGTAACCAATACAATAACTAATAATGAAATAATATTTCTCTCTAAACTAACTCCTCCAAATATTATTGTATAATAGCCATTCGCTGCATATGTTGCAGGAAATAATCCGCCGATTGTTTGATATGTTTTAGAAAGCATCTCATGTGGGACAATTACACCGGAACTTACAAGTTGTAACGATAGTGAGATAATATTAAAAATCATACCTGCGTTTCCAAACACAGTTAGAAACATTTGTGTTAATGAAAGAAATGCGAAGAAGACTATTGCTTGAAACACCCATATACTCCATACCGTTTCGTGCATCTCAATTTGGAAGCCTTTCATCAAACCAATTGTAATACATGCAAGTAAAATCGATACTGTACCGTTTATAATTTGTCTTGATAAGAAATTACTCCAACTGCCCTTTACTTCTTTTGCAACTTTTGATAATTCCATACTCATTATCATTGCTCCTACAAATGAAGCTAATACGATCATTAGCGGTACCATATTCACTGAAAATCCTTTTGCATCATTTACTTTATGAACTGTAAAACCAATTGAATCTTCAGTTAACCCTTTTATCACTTCTACATTCTCATGTCCTACAGCTTGTAGCTTTCCGACAATCACTTGTTTCTTATAACTTGCTACCTCTTTATTTACATTATCTCGAATTTGTTTTGCAGCTCCTTCCATCATTTGCTTTGCCATCATGGCATTCGCTTGATTAATGTGGAAGTTTAAATTTGATTTTCCTGTTTCATTTATATCTTTTGAAAAAGAAGCAGGAATTTCAATAATCATATTGTACACATGGTCATTCATTTCTTTGTTTGCTTTTTCCACAGAATGTTCTGCCCTCACTTGAAATGGTAAATTTTCTCTGTAAGCCTTCTGCTATTTTACTCCCTATATTTGCATCCTCATTCACAATAGCAATACGCATTTGATCTGCTCGTTCATTCACTCCATCATATGCCGTTAACCACACGCAAAAGAAAATAAGTTGGAATGATAGCGCTACGATCATTCCTACATACGTACCTGGTCTTTTCAAAAACTGTTTTAATGTATCCATCTTCCCGCTCTCCCACTCAACAAGCAAGTACATGCTTGCATTTTATTTTAAATAAATACTAGGGTCTTAATGCCCTAGCATATAAAACAATATTATTTTCAATAAATTTCTCATCATCAACTTCTGTCAGGCGATCGGCAAAACGTAATTTAGATAAGAAATATCCAAAATTAATCCAGATAAAGTTCATTACTTGCGCTTCAATATTTGTATCAATAATGTTTCCTTTTTCCTGCATTTTTGCAAAATAGATACTTAATTCTTCTTTTAGTCCTTGTGGTATTTTAGCAATTTCCCCGTCTAATTCAGGAAATTCTCCAGCCTCACGTATACCAATAGCAATAATATCTTTTACCCCATCTAAAAAATTATGATAATGCCTTGCTAAGTTCTTTAAATCCGTTTCTAATTCCCACACAATTTCTGTTTGTAAAAACTGCTTTAAATGCGGTACATATGAAAATTCAGCAACCGCAGCTTCAATAACACCCTTCTTACTTTTAAAATTGCGGAATATCGTTACTTCATTAACACCAGCACGCATTGCAATTTCTTTCGTTGTCGCTGCTGTATATCCTTTTTCTTTCACTAATTCAATCGCTGCTTGAATAATTTTTTCTGCTGTCTTTGAACGCGCCATAAAACCCTCTCTTCCTCATGCAAGTGATCACTTACATTCAGATTATATAACTTTTCTAATAATTGTCAATAATCCTTTCTCCCTTCTTTTTGCACGGAACCAAAACTCATCATAAATATAAACACAAACATCAAATATGTTCTCCACGTCAAAGAAGGTATATGCCCTGACCAAAGATAGCTAACTAAATAATTAATTCCCATAATACAAGACGATATTACTAAACTAATACTTATTAGTTTTACATATTTGAGCATATCTTTTCTCCTTTTTTTATTTTTCTAATTCTTCAAATTGTAGATTCACTGGTTCTTCTAAGAGTGTTTCATAAAAGTTCTCTGCCAAATCTGTTGTAGGAATTTTTTCATCTACTTCATCAAATCGAATACTATCTAGCCACACATAACCTTCTCCTGATAATAAAACACCAAATGCAATACCAAGCGCTCCTTCTTTTATATCTAATACAACTGAGTACGATTGCCAATTATTCGTATTTTTAATGGGACGATTTTGCATATTATCCATAGCAAGCGGTTCTGTCTCTTTTCCATCTACTCGCATCCACAATCCTGCCCAATCTCTTACATTTTCACTCTTAACAAATGCTGTAAAACGTAATCTCTTCCCTACATATTTATCTGCTCTGAACATTTGCATTAATGTTGAAAATCCTCCGTGCGTAACATTCTCTTTTGCTTTTATGTATGCAGATACTTTCCCTTGATGGACAACTTCATAATCTAAACCCATCTCATATTCAGCAGGATGACTTCCACTTAAGATCCATCCTTTCGGTATACCTTTTTGCATTGAAACACCCTCTCTTTCTATATAAAATGACTGGAAGTACTTTCGATATTTCTTTGGTGGCAATTGAAACATTCTTTTAAAAGCTCTCGTAAATGCCTCTTGTGAGGAAAAACCATATTGCATTGCAATATCAATAACTGCTCTTTCAGTCGATACTAAAGTCTGCGCAGCATGAGTTAACCTTCTCTTTCGAATATAATCCGTTACACTCATCCCAACATATCTTTGAAAGATACGATGAAAATGGTACATCGATACTGCACTGTAAGATGCCACTCTTTCTGTTGTAAGCTCCTCATGTAAGTGATTCTCTATATATTCAATTGATTTTTTTATTATCTCTTTATACTCTTCATGCATTTTAGTCCCTCTCTCACAACTTCAATTTACCATATACATACAAATCGTTTTTGATTTAAATTGCGGATTAGCCCTTATGACTACAGAATAATAATTTATTTTCAACACATACATAATTACATGTTTTTGGGAAAAACTTGTATAGAACGAATTTACATAAGGAGGAATTTATAATGAGAACTCTACTATCAGTTTTATTAGCTCTTATGCTAGTACCTGCATTAACAGGATGTAAAGCTCCTGCAAAAGAAGATACAACTTCTAATAAAAAGACGACTGAAGAAGCAAAAAACGAGGCTCCTGCAGATTTAAAACTAAACTTCAATGAATTCGATTTAAAGGCAGACTACCAAGATACAAAGAAAGACTACGAAGCAGACTATAAAAATGTAGCAGCTGATAAGAAAATGGAAGCAAAAATTGAAGATCATAAAGCAGATGTAAAATTAACAGGAGACGAGGCTATCACAAAATTAAGCCCACTTCTACAAGAATTAAAATTTGATAAAGATACTGCTGACCAAGAAGTAATCGATCAAGTAGTGAACGTGTTCAAACTTGATAAAGACTATCAAAAAGTTGATTTAGAAGTTGTCTTCTCTGATGGAACGAAAAAAGAATATAAAAGAGAAATAAAAATAAAGAAGTAGGCAGTTAAAATGTACCCTATAGAATAGACACTTAAAAAAAAGTCTATTCTATAGGGTCTTTCTTGTATAATGAGAGAAA
>NZ_JAQFUL010000093.1:0-18173 GCF_027716265.1 Bacillus cereus group sp. Bc031 | reverse complement strand
CTAGCTAGCTTTTTAGAAAGAATAACGTTTTTTGTCACTTGGGGGTAGTGAAAATTCTTAAGTTGATGGGCATGGGGGTGTACCAGTAAATCCAAAATATTGAGCTTGTTGAAAGTGCTTTGATATTTCTTTATGCATATCTCCGAATTGACTACGATGACACTCATCAATAATAAAAATAACGCGCTCATTTCTATACTGTGCCATAACCTCCTCATACTTTTTATTCTTCACAGCATTGGCCATCTTTTGAATTGTTGTCAAGATGAGTGGTTTCGTCATATCCGCAATTTGTTGTACAAGGTTATCTGTTTTATCTGTTTCATCAACAGAATCAGGCTCAAACTTATTAAATTCCTCAGAGGTTTGACTATCTAGATCTTTACGATCAACAAGGAAGAAAACTTTTTTTATACTTGGCTCATTCGATAATAGTTGACTCGCTTTAAAAGAAGTTAACGTTTTCCCACTCCCAGTGGTATGCCATATATAACCGTTATTCTTAGTCTCTAATGCGCGTTTTAATAAGGATTCTACCGCGAAAACTTGATAAGGCCTCATAACCATTAATTTCTTTTCGGTATCATTTAAAATCATATAACGAGCAATCATTTTAGCCATATGACACTTTTCTAAAAAGCTTTCTGTAAACTCATTTAATGTTGTGATTCGATTATTTTCTGCATCAGACCAGTAAAAAGTATATCCAAATAACATATCACCATCAGAATTGGCAAAATACTTCGTATCTACACCGTTACTAACAACAAATAATTGTAAAAAACGGTATAATCCACGGAATGAATGCTTCCGGTACCTTTGAATCTGATTAAATGCTTCTTTGAAATCTAAACCTCTTCGTTTTAATTCAACCTGTATAACAGGCAATCCATTAATTAAAATTGTGACATCATAACGATTCTTGTACTTCCCTTCTACCGTTGTCTGATGGGTGACTTGGAAAAAATTTTTACACCATTCACGCTTGTTAAAAAGCTCTAAATAAATTTCTGTTCCATCATCACGTTGAAAAACTTGCTTGTCACGTAATATTTTGGCGGTTTCAAAAATACTTTTCCCATCAATTTGTGTCAAAAAACGACTAAACTCCGAATCAGTTAGAGGATGTCCATCTAACTTTTTTTTATTAAAGTTATTTAACTGATTTCTAAAATTATGTATTAGTGCATCATAATTGTTGATTGTTATCGGCTTATATCCTTGATGAACCAATTGTTCAATCATATTTTTTTCGAGTTGTGCTTCTGATTGATACGTCACTTATTTATCCCCTTTTCTAAATTTATACATTACTACTATTTTACCATAATAGTAGATTTTTCTATTTTATTTTCACTTAAAAATCATTAGCACTTTCAATACTCGATTTAAATATAATTATTCCTCATAAAGTAATTCTTTAGTTAGCGTAGCCTTCCCCACTGATTACTACGCAAATAAATCACTCTTGTATGCCCTAATTTTCATTTTTTATCTAATCATCTTGTCAATAACTAATCATAATATATTCCTTATTAAAGGAAGCATAACTTTGCCGCAAATAAAAAGAACCATAACCTTGCCAAAATGGCAAAGTTATGGTTCAAATCCCAACAAAATAAAAAACCACCAAATATGTATTGGTGGAGACGGTGGGAGTCGAACCCACGTCCAAAAATATCGGCACTTAAGCTTCTACGAGTGTAGTCGATATATTAGCATTTCGCGAACTCTTCAGCCTATCGACAGGCTTCCAAGTTGCTAGTCTGGTTGTTCTCTTCCTTTGTCCTCAGACGGCGAACTCCGGCGTAGTCCACTTAGTTTGAGTCCCTTACCCTACCACATGGACGATGGAGGGAGGAACCTTTAGTGCAATTAAGCAGCTAAAGAAAGATTGTTTTGTTTGCCAATTATAGGCTTTGACGTTTTAACGAGGCCGATCCCCTCGACTCGCAACCTAAGCTCGAACTATCCCTGTCGAATCCGTAACGTCCCCATGATAAAAATGGAGCATACGAAGAAAATTTCGTGATAGCTACTAAGAGCTGTTTTTCAATGTGCAACAACCTTACATAAGTTATTATAACATACGCGCGCCGTTTTACAAATGTAAATATCTGTATTACATCTTTTGACGATCACGGAACGCGCGTGCAATTTCACGTTTTGCTTCTTTCTCTTTTAAATCGTGACGCTTATCATATTGTTTCTTACCTTTTGCTAAACCAAGTGCCATTTTCGCAAATCCATTTTTCAAATAGATTCTAAGTGGAACTAGTGCGTAACCCGTTTCTTTTGCAGCTCCTGCTAATTTATCAATTTCTTTTTTATGCAGAAGTAACTTTCTCGTACGAAGCGGATCGTGGTTGAAACGATTTCCTTGTTCGTACGTACTAATATGCATATTATGAACCCATACTTCACCATTATGTACACGTGCAAACGCATCTTTCAAGTTCACTCGTCCAGCGCGAATTGACTTAATTTCCGTTCCTTGAAGGACAAGCCCTGCTTCGTATGTTTCTTCGATGAAATAATCATGAAAAGCTTTTTTATTTTGTGCAATAACCTTACCTGAACCTTTTGGCATATAACGTCCCTCCTCTATTTTTACTATTGTAACAAATGTAAACAAAAAGCGAAAGTGGCTCGCTGAGAATCTTTGGACATTGGAACTCCCGACAGAGAAGCGCTTTTTGCTTCGTCCGAGGGAGTGAAATGGCCAACAGATTCTAGCCACTGTAGCTGGATTATACAAAAAGCGGAAGTGGCTCGTTCAGAATGTGAGGTGGATGGAGCTTCTGACCTTGAGGCGTTCTTTGCCTCTAGAGAAGAAGCGAAGCCGCCGAACATTCTAGCCACTGTAGCTGGATTCCATAAAAAGCGAAAGTGGCTCGTTCTCCAGCCACTAAGAAAAAAGAAAAAGCCCCGCTTTTTATCAAAGCGAAGCCATCCTTTTCTTACTTACGCTTTTTCTTCTTCTTCTTGAATCCTGGTACGTTTTCGAAGAATGCTTTTTTCTTCTTGCCGTTACCATCTTTTTTCCCTGGTTGGCTAGCGGACGCGGATGCAGATCCTCTTCCTTTACCTTTGCCACCACGGTCAAATTTTCTACCTGTGCCACGTTCTCCGCCGCGCTCATTACTGCGTTCGCTACGTCCGCCGCGTTTCTTTCTGCCTGTTCTTGGCTGTTCAATCACGACTGGACGATCTTTGAACTTACGACGAGGCGTACCTTTCATGCCAACGATTTCAAAGTCGATTGCTCGCTCGTCTTTGTTTACGTTAATAACGCGAATTGTAATTTCGTCACCGATGCGGAATACGTTACCTGTACGTTCTCCAATCATTGCGAAGTGCTGCTCATCATAACGATAGTAATCATCCGTTAAGTAGCTAACGTGTACAAGACCTTCAATTGTATTTGGAAGCTCTACGAATAAACCGAAGTTTGTTACAGAGCTAATCATACCGTCATACTCTTCGCCGATCTTATCAAGCATATATTCTGCTTTTTTCAGCTCGTCTGTTTCACGTTCTGCTTCAACTGCACGACGCTCCATATTAGAAGAGTGCTCTGCAATCTCAGGTAATTTTTCACGCCATTTTGCTTGTGTTTCATTGTCGACTTTACCGTTAATGATGTATTCACGAATTAATCGATGAACAATCGTATCTGGGTAACGACGAATTGGTGATGTGAAATGTGTGTAGAACTCAGTTGATAAACCAAAGTGACCTAAACTTTCTGCATCGTAACGCGCTTGCTTCATAGAACGAAGCATAACTGTTGAAATGACTACTTCTTCAGGCTGCCCTTGAACCATTTCAAGAATTTGTTGCAGCGCACGAGGATGTACTTCATTTGCACGTCCTTTTACTGCATATCCAAAGTTCGTTACAAACTCAAAGAAACGCTCTAGCTTATCTTCTTTCGGATCTTCATGGACACGGTACATGAATGGTACGTTCATCCAGTGGAAATGCTCTGCTACTGTTTCGTTTGCAACAAGCATAAATTCTTCAATTAACTTCTCTGATACAGAACGATCACGCATAACAACGTCTGTCGGTTTTCCTTCTTCATCTACTAATACTTTCGCTTCTTTAAAGTCAAAGTCGATTGCCCCGCGGCGCATACGTTTTTCACGTAAAATTTGTGCCAATTGGCCCATCTCTTTAAACATCGGTACGAGCGGCTCATAGCGTTTAATTAATTCTTCGTCCTCATCTTCTAAAATGCTTCTTACGTCAGCATACGTCATACGCTCTGTCGTTTTAATTACACTTTGGAAAATCTCGTGTTTAACAACGTCACCTAAATTATTGATTTCCATTTCACAAGATAACGTCAGACGGTCTACTTTCGGATTTAATGAACAAATACCGTTAGATAGACGATGCGGAATCATCGGGATTACACGGTCAACAAGATACACACTCGTCGCTCTTTCTGCTGCTTCTACATCAATTGGAGAACCTTCTTGAACATAATGGCTTACATCCGCAATGTGAACGCCAAGCTTATAGTTACCGTTCTCAAGCTTCGTTACTGTAACAGCGTCATCTAAATCTTTCGCGTCTGCACCGTCAATCGTTACGATCATTTGGTCACGCAGGTCACGGCGATCTTTTAAATCTTCCTCTGAAATCGTTTCTGGTACACTGTTTGCGTGTTCCATCACTTCTTCAGGGAACGCTAAAGGTAAATGATGTTTATGAATAACAGATAAAATATCTACTCCTGGGTCATTTTTATGACCTAGAATTTGAACAACTTCACCTTCTGCACTTAAACGATTCTCTGGATAGCTCGTAATTTTCACAACTACTTTATGACCTTCTACAGCACCCATTGATGCGCTTTTCAATACGAAAATGTCACTTGTCCAGCGTTTATTATCAGGTATAACAAATCCAAAGTTTTTCGATTCTGTATATGTACCAACTAATTCTTTCGTTCCGCGTTCTAAAATGCGTACAATGGAACCTTCTTGACGCGAACCACTCGATTGGGAACTAAGGCGTGCTAATACTGTATCGCCGTGAAGTGCACCGTTTAATTCTGTAGGCGGGATGAAAAGATCATCGTCTCCTGTTTTCTTCTCGTCTGGTACAACAAATGCAAAACCACGCGCATGTCCAATTAACTTACCACGTATTAAATTCATCTTTTCAGGAAGACCGTAACGGTTGCTACGAGTACGAATAACAAGTCCCTTTTCTTCCATCGTTACAAGTGCTTTTACGAAATCTTTAAAGCCCTCAGAACCTTCAATCCCAAATGCCTCTTCTAACTCTTGTATCGTTAGCGGTTTATACGCTTCTTCTCTCATAAATAATAACAACTTATCAATATGTTCTTGTATGATTTCTTCCAAGCAAAAATACCTCCTTTAAAACCTTATATTATTTAGTGTATCCGAAAGATAGAGGATGTATAAAGCGAAACTTCAATACTCCCCTTATGATTTTTACAGTTTTCACAAAAAATTCCTTATGAAAAAAAGAGGCAACTAGATCTTACCAATCTAGTTGCTCCAAGAAGTTATATACATCCTCATGTAGCTCGTCACGCTGTTTATCAAGTGTAATGACATGCGTAGAGTCTTCATACCATTTAATGTCTTTTAACGTTGATTCTACACCGTTATAAATAATGTTCGCACTATCTGTATTAATCATTTCATCATGACGCGCTTGTACAACAAATGTTGGGGCATAAATCATGTCCACATTGTTACGTACGTCAGCAATTAATTGTTGTAATGCTTTTAATGTATTCATCGGTGTCTTTTGGAATTCCAACATTTCTTGTTCGATTTGCTCTGGTGATTTTTGCTCACGCTTTTTATATTCGCGGGCATATGCCAATATACCTTGGTACATCGTTTCTTCACTCTTAATATACATCGGTGCACACATTGGCACTACACCTAAAACCGGTACTGTATAACCTAATTTTAGAGAAAATACGCCGCCAAGTGACAATCCAACGACAGCAATTTTCTCAAAACCTTTATCTTTTAAAAGCTGATATGCCTCCGTTACATCTTGCCACCAATCTTCAGGACCTGTATGAACAAGCTCTTCTGGTGGTACACCGTGCCCTTTATAAATTGGGGCATGACAAGTGTAGCCTTTCTTTTCTAAGAAACGCCCTAACATACGTACATCAGCTGAGTTTCCTGTGAATCCATGTAGTAATAAAACAGCGCGGTCTCCACCCTCAAATGTAAATGGTTTCGGAGATGCTAATTTCATCATGTACTTCTCCTCTTTCTCTTCTGTAATCTAGTCGTATTCTTTCTATATCTAGTGTACCATATTTATATTTCTATAATCTAATTAGAAACATCTTTCAAATGGCAAAACAAAAAAAGAAGAACCATTAGTACATCCTACTAACGCTTCTTCTTTCAATTCTATAAGTTTAAGTACGTAACACCAATTGTTAATGCGAAGAACAATACAGCTAAAACAATTGTAATACGGTTTAATACCGCTTCAATTCCACGTGCTTTTTGCTTACCAAATAATTGCTCTGCACCGCCTGAAATTGCACCTGAAAGGCCTGAGCTATTACTAGACTGCATAAGTACCATAACAATCATTAAAATCGATACAATAATAAGTAAAACGGATAATAACGTATGCACTTGGCGTACCTCCTACAAAGATTCAGTTATTGTAACTGTAGCATAAATTCTATAGAAAAGCGAGAGCTATAGGGGCGCTCTCGCTTTTCTTCCCTTACATAAACATCATTGCAAATAACGGTCCGAGCAAACATGTTAAAATGGCTGTTAATGTCATTGTTACCGATCCAATAACACCTTCATGTTCATTATTTTTCATCGCTCTCATCACGCCCATAATATGAGAAGCACATCCAAATCCGATACCTTTACCAACTGAGTTTGTAACGCGGCTCCATTTTAATAAAAGCGGGCCGGTAATCGTTCCAGTAATACCTGCAATAACAACGAAAGCTGCTGTTAATGACGGTACACCACCAACTTGCTCTGAAACACTCATCGCAACTGGCATTGTCACTGATTTTGGTAAAGAAGATAAAATTAAGCTTTTATCTGTTCCCATAAGTGACGCAATAGCAAAATCACTTGCAATGGCAACTGTTGTACCTACTAGTACACCACCGGCAATCGGTACAACATATTTTTGAAGAACGTGGCGTTGTTTATAAAGAGGAATTGCAAATGCTACAACACCGGGTCCAAGTAGCTTTGCAATCCAGCCACCACCACTTTCCATATAATGTTGATACGGTATATCAAGCACGATAAATAGGAAAGCCATTAATCCTGTTGCTACAAGCATTGGAATGGTGAATGGTGTTGGAAATAATTTATAGATTTTTTTAGATAATTGATATAATAGCACCGTAAAAAGAACCCAACCGATCCCGATTAATATTTGACTCATCGCGACTCTCTTTCCTTTCTATTCGCAAGATATTGTCCTGTATGTCCTGCGACAATAATGATTAAAAATGTACTCGCTACAACTGTAATGAAAAGAGAAATTCCTTTACTCATAAAAAAAGCACCGTAATTCATTAGGCCAAGCGTTGGCGGAATTAATAAAAACGGCATAATAGCAACGAGTGTCTCTGCTCCTAAATCGAACCATTTCACTGGAAGAACTTTTAGGCTAAGTAAAACAAGTAAGAGGAACATTCCAATCAAACTTCCTGGGATCGGAATATTTAACATTTCTTGTACCCAAGTTCCAACCATATAAAAAACGTAAAGAGCAGCAATTTGGACAAGAATCTTTGTAAATTTCATGTTCATCATCCCTCTTGTTTATACGATCTTCTGTTAATATCTTTATCATAGTATAAATTGTAAAAAGCTGCAATTTATCAACTTGACAGCAAAAAACGCCTATGTTATACGCTTACAACCTTGATATGACTACATTTCTAAACAAAAATTAAGTCAAAAACCTTGACCTAATATAAGAAGTTTTTATTTTCTGAATTTTAAAGGTTGTTATTTCAATAAAATAATCTTTTTATCCTTAAGCTTACATATATATAAACAAGATAGGTGGTGAACATATGCCCAAAAAAGTTCTTATTTTTTGTGATCCTGGCATTGATGATACGATGGCTCTCCTCTTAGCGTTCTTTATCGATGAAATAGAAATCATCGGCATTGTTGCTGATTACGGCAATGTTCCAAAAGAGATGGCCGTACAAAATGCTCATTTTCTTAAGAATGAAACAAGGAATAGAAATATTAAGATATTCGGTGGTTCAGAACGCCCTCTTACTGGTGCCCCGCCTGCTTTTTTTACAGAAGTACACGGGAAACAAGGGCTTGGGCCAATTATTCCAAATGGGAATGTGACTAACGGAGAAATGGAGAATTTCTTTGAAGTGATTCCTCTTATTGAACAGTATAAAGATGAATTAATTATTGTAAGTTTAGGAAGACTTACCTCTCTAGCAATTTTATTTATCATGTGCAAACAGTTAATGAAACAAATTAAATCTTACTACGTAATGGGCGGTGCCTTTTTACATCCTGGTAATGTCACCCCTATTTCTGAAGCAAACTTTTATGGTGACCCTACTGCCGCTAATATAGTCCTTCAATCCTCACCTAACATGTACATCTATCCATTAAACGTCACCCAATATTCCATCATTACACCAGAAATGGCTGAATATATTGAAGCAAAAGGAAAAGCCCCACTCGTCAAACCGTTATTCGATCATTATTACTACGGCTATTATAAAAATGCTCTACCACATTTAAAAGGTAGCCCCTTCCATGACACAATGCCAATACTCGCTTTACTTGATAACTCTATGTTTACGTATCACAAATCCCCTATCGTTGTCATGACAGAATCCTCTGCACAAGGAGCAAGCATAGGGGAATTTCGTTCTTTAGTGAACCAAAAGCCATTTATTGATTGGCCGGGTCATCAAATTGCAATTGATTTTGATTATAACAGTTTCTTTAAACATTTCATGTCACTTATGACGGGGGAACAATTTTAGCATAAAAAAACAGACCGTGATTTCTCACGGTCTGTCGTTATTTTCTACAATTATCGTTTGATGTTGTAGAAAGATTTGATACCATCGTAAACAGCGATTTCGCCTAGTTCGTCTTCGATGCGTAATAATTGGTTGTACTTAGCAATACGGTCAGTACGGCTCATAGAACCAGTTTTGATTTGGCCAGCGTTAGTTGCAACTGCGATGTCAGCGATTGTAGCATCTTCAGTTTCACCAGAACGGTGAGATACAACTGCTGTGTAACCAGCACGTTTAGCCATTTCGATAGCTTCGAAAGTCTCAGTTAAAGTACCGATTTGGTTAACTTTAATTAAGATTGAGTTAGAGATACCTTTTTCGATACCTTCAGCAAGTTTTTGAGTGTTAGTTACGAATAAATCGTCACCAACTAATTGTACTTTGCTTCCAAGACGCTCAGTTAATAATTTGTGACCATCCCAGTCGTTTTCGTCTAAACCATCTTCGATAGAGATGATTGGGAAGTCTTTGCAAAGCTCTTCGTAGAAATCAACCATTTCTGCAGAAGTTAAGCCAGTACGGCCTTCGCCTGCAAGGTCATATTTACCAGTTTCTTTGTTGTAGAACTCAGAAGAAGCAACGTCCATTCCTAAGAATACGTTCTCGCCAGCTTTGTAACCAGCTTTTTCGATAGCTTCGATGATTACTTCTAATGCTTCACGGTTAGAACCAAGGTTTGGAGCGAATCCACCTTCGTCACCTACTGCAGTGTTAAGACCTTTGTCATGTAATACAGCTTTAAGTGCATGGAATACTTCAGCACCCATACGGATTGATTCTTTGAATGTTGGAGCACCAACTGGTAAGATCATGAACTCTTGGAAGTCTACGTTGTTATCAGCGTGAGAACCACCGTTGATGATGTTCATCATTGGAGTTGGTAATTGTTTTGCATTGAATCCACCAAGGTAACGGTATAATGGAAGACCTACGAAGTCAGCTGCTGCGTGAGCTACTGCCATAGATACACCAAGGATAGCGTTAGCGCCTAGTTTACCTTTGTTTGGAGTGCCATCTAATTCGATCATAGCACGGTCGATACCAGCTTGGTCAGTTACGTCGAAACCAACGATTTCTGGAGCGATAATTTCGTTAACGTTGTTTACTGCGTTAACAACACCTTTACCAAGGTAACGAGATTTGTCACCGTCACGTAATTCTACTGCTTCGTGTTCACCAGTAGATGCACCACTTGGTACGATAGCGCGTCCGAAAGCGCCGCTTTCTGTGTAAACTTCTACTTCTACAGTTGGGTTACCACGAGAGTCAAGGACTTCGCGAGCATAAACATCAATAATTGTTGACATAATAAATTCTCTCCTTTTTATATAAGCAAATTATTTAATAATTGTTTTACCTGTCATTTCTTTCGGTTGCTCAACACCAAGAAGTGTAAGCATAGTTGGAGCGATATCACCTAAGATACCACCTTCACGTAATTCTACGTCGTTCTTAGTAACAATGAAAGGAACCGGGTTAGTTGTATGAGCTGTCATTGGCTCTCCGTCAGAAGTTAATTCTTCGTCAGCATTACCATGGTCAGCAGTAATAAGTGCTACACCATCTTTTGCAAGAATCGCTTCTACAACTTTTCCTAAACATTCGTCAGTTGCTTCTACTGCTTTAATTGTTGGTTCCATCATCCCAGAATGGCCAACCATATCACAGTTCGCAAAGTTAAGAATGATAACATCATGTTTATCATTTTCGATTTCATTTACTAAAGCGTCCGTTACTTCGTAAATGCTCATTTCAGGTTTCAAGTCATACGTTGCAACCTTCGGTGAGTTAATTAAGATACGCTCTTCTCCTGGGAATTCAGCCTCACGACCACCGCTAAAGAAGAATGTAACGTGCGGATACTTTTCAGTTTCCGCGATGCGAAGTTGCTTTAATCCCGCTTGCGCAACAACTTCACCTAAAGTGTTATCAAGGTTCATTGGCTTGAATGCCACGTAACCATCTACTGTTTCACTAAAGTGTGTCATACATACGAATTCTGGAATGTGAGGTACTTTTTCACCACGATCGAACTCACGGAAGTCTTCGTTTGTAAATACACGAGCAATTTGAATTGCACGGTCTGGACGGAAGTTATAGAAGATAACTGCATCATCATCATTGATTGTTGCAACTGGCGTGTTATCTTCGTTAACAATTACAGACGGCAATACGAATTCATCGTAGATACCATTTGCATAAGAGTCTTCTACACACTCTTCTGCTGATTTATAAGTAGGTCCTTCACCATTCACCATAGCACGGTAACATTTTTCTACGCGATCCCAACGCTTGTCACGGTCCATGGAGTAATAACGACCAGAGATAGTCGCGAATTGTCCTACTCCTGTTTCTTTAATTACTTCATTTGTTGCATCGATATAGCTTTGTGCTGTTTTTGGTCCAACATCGCGGCCATCTAAGAATGCATGAATGTATACTTTCTCAACGCCTTCTTTAGCTGCTAAGCGAAGAAGAGCAAACATGTGGTTCATGTGACTGTGCACACCACCGTCAGAAAGTAAACCGAATAAATGAAGTGCAGTACCTTTTTCTTTTACGCTTTTAATTGCACTTTGGAACGTTTCGTTCTTATCAAACTCACCTTCACGAATTGCAACGTTTACGCGTGTTAAGCTTTGATATACAATGCGGCCAGCACCGATATTTAAGTGACCAACCTCAGAGTTACCCATTTGACCTTCTGGAAGACCTACTGCCTCGCCACAAGCTGTAAGCGTTGTGTGAGGGAATTTGTTCCAGTAACCATCAAAATTAGGTTTCTTAGCTTGTGCTACAGCATTCCCGTAAGTTTCTTCACGAAGTCCGAAACCGTCAAGAATAATTAGAGCTGTTGGCTTTCTCATTTTACCGCCTCCAGAAGACCTAAGAACGAAGCAGGCTCTAAGCTAGCACCGCCAACTAAAGCGCCGTCGATGTCAGATTGTGCCATGTACTCTTTAATGTTTTCTGGTTTTACGCTACCGCCGTATTGAATACGAACAGCTTCTGCAGCAGCTGGAGAAACAGCTTCTGCAACAACTTTACGGATGTGCGCACATACTTCGTTTGCATCTGCAGAAGAAGAAGATTTACCTGTACCGATAGCCCAGATTGGCTCATAAGCGATAACAGTTGCTTTAACTTGCTCTTCAGTTAAACCTGCAAGTGCTTTTGTCACTTGACCTGCTACTAGATCAAATGTTTTTCCGCTTTCGCGCTCTTCTAAAGTCTCACCACAACATACGATTGGTGTTAAACCATGTTCAAATGCTGCGATAGTCTTTTTGTTTACTGACTCATCTGTTTCAGCAAACATTTCACGACGCTCAGAGTGGCCAAGTACTACATAGCCAACTTTTAAGTCGCTAAGTGCTACTGGGCTAATTTCGCCAGTGAATGCACCATTTTTTTCGAAGTGCATGTTTTGTGCACCTACTTGTAAATCAGTTCCTTCAGTCGCTGCTACAAGGCGCTCTAAGAATAGAGCTGGAGAGCAAACTACTGCATCAACAGCTGAAGCTGCTGGGATTTGACCTTTAACTTCCTCTACGAAGCTAACTGCTTCAGATAGAGTTTTATTCATTTTCCAGTTACCTGCGATAATTGGTTTACGCATGCTTTGCACCGTCCTTTTTCTTTGGCTGCTACTTATTTGTCGTTAAGACAAACTACACCTGGAAGCTCTTTACCTTCCATGAATTCTAATGACGCACCGCCGCCAGTAGAAATGTGGCTCATTTTATCAGCCATACCGAATTTTTCAACAGCTGCTGCAGAGTCACCACCGCCGATAACAGAGTATGTACCTTCTGCATCTGCTAATGCTTGTCCTACTGCTTTTGTACCTTGTGAGAATGGAGTCATTTCGAATACACCCATTGGTCCATTCCATACAACAAGCTTAGAGTTTTTAATTACATCTGCATAAATTTCACGTGTTTTAGGACCGATGTCCACGCCTTCCCAGTTAGAAGGGATAGAGTCGATACCAACGATTTTAGTTGTTGCAGTTTCAGAGAATTCCTCAGTGATTACAACATCAACTGGCATGTAGAAGTTTACGCCTTTTTCTTTTGCAAGTTGCATAAATTCTTTTGCTAGTTCGATCTTGTCGTCTTCACATAGAGATAGACCAATTTCATGACCTAAAGCTTTAACGAATGTGTAAGCAAGTCCGCCACCGATGATTAAGTTATCTACTTTGTCTAATAGATGACGAATTACACCGATTTTATCTTTTACTTTCGCCCCACCGATGATAGCTGTGAATGGACGATCTGGGTTAGAAAGTGCTTTTCCAAGAACATCTAACTCTTTTTCCATTAGTAAACCAGATACTGCTGGTAGGTAGTCCGCGATACCTGCTGTAGAAGCGTGAGCACGGTGAGCTGCACCGAATGCATCGTTTACGAAGATGTCAGCAAGAGCTGCAAATTCTTTCGCAAGTTCTGCATCGTTCTTTTCTTCGCCCGCATAGAAACGTACGTTTTCAAGAACTAATACGTCGCCTTCGTTCATTGCTGCAACCATTTCTTGTGCAACTGGTCCGAATGCTTCGTCTGCTTTTTTAACATCTTTACCAAGAAGCTCGCCTAAACGTGCTGCTACTGGAGTAAGACGTAATTCTTCTACTACTTGACCTTTTGGACGGCCTAAGTGGCTTGCTAAAATAACTTTCGCACCTTGCTCTACTAAATATTGAATTGTAGGAAGAGCTGCACGGATACGAGTTTCATCTGTAATTTTGCCTTCTTTCATAGGTACGTTGAAGTCAACGCGGCAAAATACACGCTTACCTTTTAAATCTACGTCACGAATTGATTTTTTGTTCATTGGATTTCCCTCCGACTACTAGTTAGGATTGACAAAACCCACTCAAAAGCTTAACACATTTGCTTTTAAAACGAAAGAAGAGAGAGAGGGAACAAACCCTCTCCCTCGTTTTGTCATTGATAACTTATATAATTAAGAATTAAAGACCTTTTGAAGTCATGTAAGCTGCTAGGTCTACTACGCGGTTAGAGTAACCAGTTTCGTTATCGTACCAAGAAAGTACTTTAACCATGTTACCTTCCATTACCATTGTAGATAATGCATCGATTGTAGAAGAAGCTGTACATCCGTTATAGTCGATAGATACTAATGGCTCTTCGCTGTATCCAAGGATACCTTTTAATTCGCCTTCAGCTGCTGCTTTGAATGCTGCATTTACTTCTTCAACTGTTACTTCTTTGTCAAGTTCAACAACTAGGTCAACTAGAGAAACGTTAGCAGTTGGAACACGTACAGCGCCACCGTTTAATTTACCTTTAAGTTCTGGTAATACTAATGCTACTGCTTTAGCTGCACCAGTAGATGTTGGGATCATGTTTTCAGCTGCTGCACGAGCACGACGTAAATCTTTGTGTGGTAAGTCTAAGATTTGTTGGTCGTTAGTGTAAGAGTGAATTGTTGTCATCATTCCGCGTTTTACGCCGAATTTTTCGTTTAATACTTTAGCGAATGGAGCTAAGCAGTTTGTAGTACAAGAAGCGTTAGATACTACGTTGTGGCTAGCTGCATCGTATTGTTCGTGGTTAACACCCATAACTACAGTGATATCTTCGTCAGAAGCTGGAGCTGAGATGATAACTTTTTTAACTGATCCACCTAAGTGTTTTTCAGCGTCTGCTTTTTTAGTGAAACGGCCAGTAGATTCTACTACGATTTCTACTCCGTAGTCGCTCCATGGTAATTGTGCTGGGTCACGCTCAGCGATAACTTTAATTTCTTTACCGTTAACAACGATGCTGCTTTCGTTAGCAGATACTTCTGCGTTTAAAGTTCCGTGAACTGTGTCATATTTTAAAAGGTGAGCTAAAGTTTTAGCATCTGTTAAGTCGTTGATTGCTACTACTTCTACCTCTGGGTTGTTAAGTGCTGCGCGGAATACGTTACGTCCGATACGTCCAAATCCATTAATACCAATTTTAGTCATTTGAATTTCCTCCTTGGGGGATTATATTAAAGGGTAATACCCTTTGTTAACTGTTTTGCTACACCTTCATCTGTAATTAGAATTGAAGTGTGCCCTTGTTTAATTACAGCCTGTATTGCCTTTGCCTTTGAAGAACCTCCAGCGACTGCAACAACGTGAGATACATTTTGTAAATCCTCTAGTTGCATACCAACTGTTCTTACTTTATGAACAACATTTCCTTGTTCATTAAAGTAGTAACCGAAAGCTTCGCCAACTGCTTCGCTTGCCTGAATCTTTAACCAATCTGCTTCTGAAGTATTTCTGCGACGTGCCATTGTTAATGCATCACCTATTCCATGAATGACGATATTGGAAGATCGAATCAACTCAAGAACTTCTTTCACGGAAGGCTCTGTCACAATAGACGCATATGCTTCGCTGCTAACATGGTCTGGAACATACAATAAGCGATAATTACTCATCGTATTTTGCGCCATCTTGGCACAAATAGTATTGGCTTCTAACTCGACGCCTTCTCCAATTCCACCACGTGCTGGGACAAATAGCATATGTAAATCTTTGCAATCAAGCTGCATCATGTCCGCAACAGCAGCTAGCGTAGTTCCTCCAGCCACAGCAACGATATTATTCGCTGTCAGACGGTCTTTTATACAAGTCACACAAGCACGGCCCATCTCCAGTTTGACCCAAGGCGATTCATCACTATCACCAGGGACAACGAAAACTTCATCCAAGTCTAATGTTTCCTTAAGTTGCTTTTCTAAAACCTTTAACCCGGAAATTTCTTTCATAAAGTCTTCCAAAGCAAGAACTAAAGCTGTTCCTTCTTCTGTCAAAGTCATTCCAGAAGAAGCGACGTGAACTAAGTTTTGTTCTTTCAAAACTTGAACTTCACTTCGCAATACTCGTTCTGTCATACCGAGACTTGCTGATAAATTTCTTCTTCCAATCGGCTGCATAAGCCTAATGTATTGAAGAATTTGCATTCTCGTTTGCATAACAGGTAGCAGATCAGGTAATAATTTTTTTGTGTTCTGAATCCATGAGCGCATATCTTTTCTCCTCACTACATCGGTTCATTTTCCCTCATGGTCACTTTACGTCCCGTAGTGACATTTTGTGTCCCACATAGGTTAAAAAAATAATCCCTGCTACGTGTATTATTGTAACAGGAGATAGAAACTTATTCAACTCTTAACTGCATTCTTTATATAGTTTATTATGACACCTTTGTGAATGTTACCATATTCTACTTGTTTTCCGTCTATTTCTACAACCGGAATCATTAGATGATATTTTTCTAAAAGGTCATTATCTTCATATATATCTATTTCCTCAATTTGAAAAGAATATTCACATTGTACTTCCTGTAAAACTTGTTTCGCCTTCACGCAAAGGCCACAATCATTTTTTGTATACAGTACAACTTTCATCTTCTTCACCTATCCGATCGTTTTTCGTAATGACGACGCTGGGATGTGCATTTGCTCTCTATACTTCGCCACTGTTCTTCGAGAAATAACGATTTCATGCTCTTCTTCTAACAATTTTGAAATCTTTTGATCTGAAAGTGGCTTTTTCTTATTCTCTGCCTCAACAAGCGTTTGAATAAATTGTTTTACACGCTTTGTAGAGACTGCTTCATCTTCAGTAGTCGAAACGGCATTACTAAAGAACGATTTCATCTCAAATAAACCGTGTGGTGTTTGCACATATTTATTTCGCGTTGCGCGACTAATTGTCGATTCATGCACACTTAACTCTTCAGCTACTTCTTTTAAAGCAAGTGGCTTTAAATACTCCGGACCTTTCCAGAAGAAATCACGTTGTTTTTCCATAATAATGGTCATTACTTGCAAAAGCGTTTGTTTTCTCTGTTTCAAACTACGCATAATCCACTGCACATGCTGATACTTTTCTGAAACGTAAGATGCTACTTCACTTTCACTATTATTAAGAAGCGCACTATATTCAGAATGAATTTCAATTCTCGGCATATTTCTCTCATTCATTTGTAAAACGAGACGATCACCATCTTTTTTCACCGCCATATCAGGCACAATATAAAGTGGTTTATCAGAAGAAAACGCAAGACCTGGTTTCGGCTGTAATGACGTAATACAGTTCACCGCCGATTGCAATTCCTCATTACTACACTTCAACACTTGAACGAGCTTTCGCCAATCTTTCTTCACGAAATAAGCGAAATGGTCTTCTACAACCTCTTCTGCTAATCCATTCCGCCTTTGTAAGCGCTTCAATTGTAAGGTTAGACATTCCTGAATATTACGCGCTCCTACCCCTGCTGGCTCCAGTGATTGGACAAGCTCTACAGAGCGGTCGACTACATGAAGTGGTACGGAAAGAAGATTTGCTAACTCTTCATTCGTTTCTTGTAAATACCCATTTCCATCCATGTTCATAATAATGAAAGAAGCTACTTTTCGCTCTTCTTCCTCTATTTTATAATACTGTATTTGATTTAATAAATGTTGCTGAATCGTTGTAGAATCCACACTGTAGATTTCCATCTGATTCTCGACTTGTTTGCTGGTACTTTTACTTGTGTTAGAGCTCTTTTTCTTCTCCCTCTCAAAACCACCTAACTCAATAAGGGGATTCTCTAACGATTGCTCATACAAAAACTCCGATAATTCTTGTACATTATACTGGAGCATTGTAATCGCTTGCCTTAACTCTTGTGTCATTGCCAAACGTAAGCTTTGTTCTTGTAAAAGACTTGCCTTCAAACTAATCTCCCCCTTGTTTCTATTGTACAATAAGTTTGGTAAAAGGAGAATGCTATCACAGACACCCATTCCAAAATATTATTAATTTATATGTATTAATGAGATTTACAACTTACAACCGAAATTTGAATAATATTGAAAGAAAATAATAACGGAATTAAATTATAACCAAGTACTAATAGTAAATATTATTATCAGATATAACAAGAGGGAAATAAAAAAAGTCCTAACCTACAAAACGTAAGTTAGGACTTTTTGACGCGCCCAGAGGGATTCGAACCCCCGGCAGACGTGGTACCGGAAACCACCGCTCTATCCGACTGAGCTATGGGCGCATGATAATAGAAAACACTTCATTTTCTTC
>NZ_JAQFUL010000092.1:0-18523 GCF_027716265.1 Bacillus cereus group sp. Bc031 | reverse complement strand
AGCTAGCTTTTTAGAAAGAATAACGTTTTTTGTCACTTGGGGGTAGTGAAAATTCTTAAGTTGATGGGCATGGGGTCTTCCTCGTATTTGCTCGATTTTGAGGTGGATGTCTTACTGCTATCTAATGCGGTATAAAGACTACGTTGTGTTTTACGGAGAAATTGGCACAGTTGGTATTGTGAAAGCAAAAGAGTTTGAAACAGAAGAACATTCTGAGGAAGTTGATATCAAGTTAGACTGGTATGAAGATGACGAGGAAGGATTGAAAAAGATGTTTCCTATGCTATGGGAAATGTATGGAGAAAAACCGATTGAGTGGTAGATTTATATACGAAAAACGCCTTGTTTCTTTATTAACAAGGCGTTTTTTCTTGATACTATGTTTAAATTGTTATCTTTCCACTCTCCCACCACACCATAAAAATCTTTAAAGAAGGCGCAACCCACGTTCTGCTATCATTTTCATGATTCCATACATATATATCATCTCTTTGCACGATTCCGTTCAGAATAGAATAACCAAACAAATCACCATTTCCGCCATCAGCAAAAAATAATAAACAGTCAAAAGGCATATATAAATCCTTGAAATCAACTATATTTCTCATATTTATATTTTCAGTTTTAATTTTTGAAGCAGACCATATAAAGTCCCCGTATTCACCTTCTACACCGTTTGTTTCCTGTAATAATTGATGTAAATCATTCGGCAACTCCACATGTAAACAGTTTTGTATATCAGTTAGTTCATCCGTCATAGCTGGTTGTTTCAAACTTAAGTTTGGTGAGATACTGTGAATGGTGTTTTTCCACATCACCTTTTCTCCTCCTTATGTGCAATCAAGTATATTCAAAGAGCTCATCTAAATTTATTGATACCACTTTTCTAACAACTCTTTCTCACTCTCGCCTGAAATACCTGCTTTTAATTCCCATTCGTCCACACTCTTCATCCACTCATACACGTCTGTAACTGTATGTTCTAACCTTTTAAAAGTAAGCCCTTCTTTCACAGCACTATCTATACTAATAGAAAAACCACCTTTCCACGGCTTCGTTTCACCTTCTAATGAAAAAGTTTCTGGAATCCATAAAGGCATCTCTGTCCAAGGCTGCACATTATGTTCACTCATAAACGATTCGTCTACCCAAACGAATTCAGCATCACTATACGTAATCTTTTTACACGTATTTAATAGTTCTTCCATCGTCAAATCATAATTTGGACCTGTTACATTGAATATACCTGCATTTTTGTTTTCTGCCATGTTTAGTCCCCAATTTGCGACGTCTTTTATATCAACTATCTGCACTGGACGGTCTTTTCTTCCTGGAACTAACACCTTATCTCCTTTTGCTACACGCTGAATCCAATATGGAAGCCGATCTGTATAATCAAACATTCCTGAAAGAAGTCCTGCTCTTACGTGTAAAACACGCCGAGGCCAATACTTCTCTGCTTCTTTTTCACATAATACTTTCAGCGCACCGTAATACTCATAAGGAGATATTTCACCATTTTCTACAGCCTTTATTTGCTCACCCGTCGGTTCAGGTTGTAATATATAGTCTTCTTTTATATGATGCGGAATCCAATCTTTATATACGGAAAGGCTTGAGATGAATATATAGTGTTCAATATTATCTTTAAGTACTTCTCCAACATTTCTTATGTGATGTGGAGAAAATCCACATGTATCTATGACAACGTCCCATTTACGATTTTCTAAACTTGATACATCACCATTTCTGTCACCGATAAACTGCTCCACTTCAGGAAAAATTTCTTTGTTTGTTCCGCGGTTAAATGATGTAACTTCATGCCCTCTCTGTAAAGCCTCTTCTACAAAAGCTCTCCCTAAAAAACGTGTACCACCTAGTATTAAAATTTTCATGGTTCTCCCCCATTCATCATTGAAAAATCCTTTCTTTTGTTAAACGAATTTCAGTCGTAAAAAGTTACGGTGGATTTGTTATTTAACTTTAATTCTAGAAACAAAAATAGAATCCATTTTGAAAAATCAATCAACATGGATTCTTAAATAAAAAGCAATTTTTTTGATGTATCTTAGTTTAATTGTTAACTCTGCACAATTTCCCCATCAACTAACTCAATAATTCTATTACACTTATTCGCTACTTCCATATCATGCGTTACAATAATAATTGTTCGTCCTTCTTCATTCAATTGTAATAGCAAATTCATAATTTCTTCTCCTGTTTTTCTATCTAAATTTCCGGTCGGTTCATCTGCCAATATTAATTCTGGTTCACCTACTAACGCTCTTGCAATTGCGACGCGCTGCTGTTGTCCACCTGATAGCTCGTCGGGTGTTTTATACATATGTTCTTTTAAACCTACTTTTTCTAAATAGAACTTCGCCTTATTTTCTCTTTCTCGTTGCTTTAGCTTTCTATATGTGAGTGGTAGCACTACATTATCCAGTACAGTATGTTCTTTTAACAATGCAAAATATTGAAAAATAAATCCGATCATTTCATTTCTTGTTTTATGAACTTTATTTGCTCTAATTTCAGTTAATGATTTTCCATTTAACGTATATTCACCCTCATTTGGCATATCAATTAACCCGATAACATTTAGTAATGTACTCTTCCCTGAGCCTGATCGCCCCATTACCGCTATAATTTCGCCCTTATATATCGTTAAATTTATACCGTTTAACGCGAACGTATTGTGATTCTTATTACTATACACCTTCTTAATATCTTTTAGTTCAATTAACCCCATTATTCCATCCCACCTATTAATGTTTTCGGTTCAAGCTTTCTAATAAACAAGAAGACAGTTACATTCGAGACAATGATAATCAATAATAAGAAAAGAAATACAAAAAACAATATAGGCATATCCAATTTAAAGTCTAATACCGTTGCTTCCTTTAAATCCTTCGACATTTGTAATAGAACCCCATACCTCCATGAAAAGTAAGCTATTGACATTCCTAAGCCAGTTATTGCTACAATAATGTTCTCTAAAACAATTTGAATAAACATACCAAATTTACTTTCGCCAAAAGCTATTTTTATACCAAATTCCCGCTTTCTCATCAAGATAGAAACAATGGTCGTTACTACAATTCCGACAATCGAGAATACAATGAATAAGATTCCTACTATAAGTTGAGGTATTTCAGAATAGCCGTTAAGAGTAACATCTTCATTTATTTCATCACCTAAACTTTTCAAATGAAACGTACCGCCGTTTCCTTTAAGTTGAATTGATTCTTCTAGTTTCTTTACATCTGCACCTTTTTGTAAATATAAAACTGTACTTTGATGCAGTCTTAAAAACATTGCTTCATATTTTTCAAATCTATCAAATGACATAGGCATTATCATTGCGTAATCCAACTTCAAATATGTGTTCGTCGTATTATTATTTACGATAAATTTATTTTCTGGCAAAAACCCTGTAATTGTATATTGATTATTAATTGTATCCCCAACTTGAAAATATTTCTTAAAGTAAGAACCCATTAAAACTTTTGTTTTTTCTTCACTATTTTTTTGAAAGTCATCATAGGAGAAACCTTCTTCAGGTTTTAAAGGTAAATGTAACATTTTATAGTAATTTTCATCTACAAAAATTGTTTTAATAGTAGGTCTTTCGTCGTGAAACGTTTTATGTTTCAAATCCGTAATCATACTGTTTTGAAATGGTCTATTACTTGACTCTATTTCAATAACTCGCTCCTCGTATGTACCATACGAAATCACATCTTTATTTTGATGAATTGTATTATAAACCGCTTGAATTTTCTCTTTATTAAATTGATTGCTTTGTAATCTATCTGTCGTCATTTCAAAAGTAACTAAATATGTTTTATCCCCATTTAATACCGAGCTGGATTTATCGTTTAGGTAGTTTAAATTATAAAACACATTAATTGAACTCGTTATAGTTGCTAATCCAAATGTAATCTGTATTAGAAGAAGTACGGAAAATAGAAACCTCTTTTTTAATGCTATGAACGCACTTTTTATTCTCATCGTTTTTACTCCTTTAATGCTTTAGCAGGTTCACTTTTAAGCACATATACAAATGGTATTACAGAGAGAATGAAAGCTATAGTAAGTGAAAGAAATACACACATTACAATATGAGTAGACTGTAAACTAATATTATAGCTTGTAAACTCTATAATATTTTCACTCAAAATGCTAAAAATCCATTGTATGCATATTGCACAGGCTGATGCAGTGATTGCACATAAAAATAATTGACTAAATATAAAAATAAAAAGATTTACATTACTTGCTCCCAAAGCTTTCCTTAACGACAAACTTTTTTTCTTCGTATAAATCCAATAATAACTTACTATTATACTGGTAATGAAAGCTATACATAAAAGCCTATATGGAAAACTGAGTAACTCTTCTACGGCTTCACTTGAGTTTTTTTCCTTCTCATAGTTCTCTTTTTCACTAATTACTTTGGCATTTATATCTTTATTGTTCTGTTTCATATGCTGTATGAAAGTTTCTATTTCCTTGATAGGGTTTTCGTTAGAACGAACAATCATTTGGAATGTATTATCTTTTTGTATCATCTGTTTCACTTCATCTGGCATGTCATTTAGAGAGACGTAAATTTTAATATTATACTCATATCCAGTATTTTCTCCAGCTACGCCTTTAACTGTATATTCCTTATTAAATAATTTTATTGTTTCCATATCCTTATAAATTTTCTTCCCCACTATTACACTATTTTTTTCATCTTGTCCTATCTGAGAACCTTTTAGCAAAGGTGGAGACCAATTTTTATTAAGGAGACCATTCATTATTACGTGGCCGATATCCGGAATAGTAATACGAATATCATTTGTAATAACACTAGCGTTTTTAAAATCAGATTCTACTAACATCTGAAATTGTTCGAAATTAATTTCCCCCATATTAGTAAGTTGAACAGAATAGTAATAATTAAAATAACCATTTTTGCTATCATAAAATTTCTCATCATAATAATCTCGCGTCGACATTGCGATCAGGATTGGCCATATTGTCAATACAAATCCAATAAATAACATAATGAATATTGTTTTGTTCACCACTATTTCTTTTAATACTAGATTCATATATCCTCCTCATTTTAAAAACCGTGAAAAAGGTATTTATCCTTTTTCACGGTTTTTGTTGATTTTTATTTAATTACCATTTCCTTAGAAGTGTACGCACTATCCCCTACCATTATCCATTCATGACCCGAATAACCTCTGGTCACCGGTCCTTTGGATGCAACGCTAACGTTTATACGATCTGACGTTTTAGCATCATACAATGCTAACTCTTTAGAAGTCCCATCATCAAAGCTAGCTCTTACAGTCATCTTGTAAAAATGAGGTTCGTTCTTTTTCGCAGTATAGGCAGTTGCCTTAGCTTTTGCTCCGCTTCCTGTCCACGTTGCATCATTATCCCAACTAATCGAAGCAAATGAAACGGAAGAAACCATGCCTAATAAAGAAGCAGTTAATCCTGTAACAGCTAAAGTTTTTTGAAGTAGGCTTTTCATATATTCTTAATCTCCCTTTTTAAAATATTCACTTAAATATTTAAGTATTTTTAGGCCTTGTCCTCATTATACATAAAAAAATAACCACATATCTATAAAATCTAATATTTAAATTTATTAATGCAATTCTTACATTCCCCTGAACTTTCCGTCATAAAACAAAAAGATGGTATGAAACTCCAATTCACACCATCTTTTTGCTACCATTATTGATTTGATCGTATACAAGGAAGAATATATTTCACAATCAATTCCCATCTATCCCGTGCATTCGGCATAGCTTCAGAAGCCATTACTACAACCAATTCCTTCTCTGGAATACAACAAATCATATTCCCACCGTCACCCATAGCACAGTATGAAAAGATTCCATCTTCTTCTCGTAACCACCATAAGTAACCATATTGATTTGTGTTCATTTCTGTTGATTCTTTTATCCATGATGTTGATAGAATTTGTTTTCCATTATGAGTACCTTCATTCAAATACAGCTGTCCAAACTTAGCCATATCTTTAACTGTTAACGCTAGTCCCCATCCGCCCGTTGAAATACCATTTGGATCGTGAACCCATCCCTTTACACCTTTTCCAAATAAGTCATCGAATCCAAATGCTTTCATATTGTAGTTTGGAATTTCTCTCATACCGAGTGGCCGAAATAGCTGTTCATTCGCAAATTCACGCGCACTTTTTCCTGTTGTACTCGTGATAATTGCTGATAGTACATGCGCTCCTGCAGATGAATATTTAAAAGATCCAATCTCTCCGCCGTTCCCAATTCTATGAAGTGTATACTGTACCCAGTCTGGTTGTGTACATAATTCTTCTAACGGTTCCTGCCAGTCTACAAAAGGATATGGAGCTGTCATTGTGAGTAGGTGTCGCACTGTTATTTCAGATGCCTTACGTTTATATTCAGGAAAAAACTCTATTACTTTTTGATCAACGCTTTTTATATAGCCCTTATCTATACATATCCCAATTAGCGCAGAGATTATCGTTTTTGTAACTGACGCTACATGAAATGTATCATTTGGTCCGTAATCGTTATAATATTTTTCAAAAATAATATTACCTTTCTGCACTACTAACATACCATTCATATTTTTATATTCTTCTTTTATAATCTGATCTAACTTTTCAGCAGTTTTCATTATTCCTTCCCCTTTAACCTATAATTAAAAAGGTTCGATAGGTACATATATATCAACTATATGTTTATGCTTTGGATGCTGCTTTGGATCATTTCTATATACTTCAAAAGGATATAAGTCTCTCGGTTTATATCCGCTATTTGGCAGCCACTCACCATATATAAAGTCCCATGCTCTTTTATATTCATCTTGGAATATTTCAAAATGTCCTACTGCATACTTGCCTGAAGGTATTACCATTATTCCAATGTCGTTCGTTTCTATTGCAGATTCACCTGGAATTGTTATACATAAACTTGTTCTTAAATAATTGTCCTCCGTAAATTCATGATGATCGTGGTAAATGGTTAATACTTTCGTATCCTCAAATACATGATAGTTTTGCTTGGTTGCGTATTGAAATAGTTTCTCTATCATTTTCGGAAAAGCTATAGTTAACTCTTCATATGTACCGATATGCCTTATGTATGCGACGTTTATATTGTCTGCTGCTACAATTTCAACATTCCCTCGAACCTTCTTACATTCATTGTATTGAGAAGTTCTTCTTACGTCTTTGCAATTCTTGCTATTATGGTTTCGATATTGAGACGGACTTACACCGTAATAATTTTTAAATGTCCGAGAGAAAACTGCTGGATCTGTAAAACCAAAATGGTAAGCGATATCCGTAATCGTCATATCCAATCGATATGTAAGAAGGTTCGTTGCCCTTTCTAACTTCAAGCGATTCACATACCGGGATAACGGCTCGTCTACTATTCCTTTAAAAATCCGATGAAAATGATATTTAGAAAATCCTGCTACATCGGCTAGCTCTTCAATAGATAGTGAACTATCGATGTTGGATTCTATATAATCTTGAACCTTATGTATGCGTCTTACATACTCATTTCTACTTTGTTTATTCTCCATACTTGTTATCTCCTCACAACAAAAAGGCTAACTTTGTGCTAGCCTACTTTTACACATGTTTCAAAAATAAAACTCTACTCCCGCCGTTCCCATCATAATTTGTATGTACCGATACACCCTCTACCTCATCATCCCCAGCCTCAATTCGAAAACCGATTTCTTGATGAAACTGTATCGATTTTTTATTAACTGGTGACGTAATTGCTTTTACAACTTTACGATTATTTGCACGTGCGACATCAAAGAAATACGAATACAATGTCGATGCAATTCCTCTTCTTCTATACTTCGGATTTACCCCGATAAAATGAACGTACGCTTCCTCTTTATGCGTTTGCGAAAAGAATCCGCATAAGAAACCTAACGTTTCGCCATCTTCTTCAATGATAAAACTCGTTTCTTGAAAGTGAACGAAAAACAATTTTGGCAACATGGCAGCCATGTCTCTCCCGCCCCACCAATCATTTAAAACAGAATGAATCTTTACATAATCTTCCCCTTGGATGTTTCTTACTCGCATATGTTTCTCCCTCTCACTCACTTCATTTTTTCATAAATTTTAATGACTGTTTCTACTAAAAGGATAAGTACCCATATCCCGCAAAATACAAGAACTGACTGAAATATAGAACCTAACATAACAATACTTATTAAACCTAATTCTGATCCTGAAATGGATATTTCATCAAACCCAAGATTATGTATAAATGGACCAGTTGAAAAAGCCATTAAAATAGATCCTATTAAATAAATCACACTCATTATTTTTAATATTTTTATAGAAAGATATGAAGTTTGTTTTTCTTCCACTTGTGATAATTCGATTTCTCCACTCGCAATTCCTTTTTGCAAACAGTCCTCACATAGAAATTCTTCCTTAATTTTTTTACCACCGTGCAATGTACCTGTAATTTCTTTACAGCGAGTACACTTTCGATTTATCATTTTGTTATCACTCCAATCTATTAAGATTGTACTTATATAATTCTAACCTTACCTTATTATTCCTTTTATGTATTTTATAGAGAGGTGACGTGTTTTATGATATCTAAACTTACTTTTGGTTATAAAAAGCCTACTGAGCAATATGTATTACGCCCTAGTTGTTATGCAATTATTTTTAACTCTACTTCTTCAAAAATTGCTGTTATCCAAAAAGGAGACCGTTATTTTTTACCTGGCGGCGGTATGGAAGGTAACGAAACAAAAGATGAATGTTTACATCGCGAACTACTAGAGGAATTAGGTTGGGCAATTGAAATTGATCAATATATCGGTAATGCAGCGCGATATTTTTATGCGGAAAAGGAAGATACATATTATTTAAATAATGGGTTCTTTTATATTGCGAACATGGTGCAGAAACGAACTGGAAACTGTGAGGAGGATCATGTTTTAAGGTGGATGTCTCCATTACATGCTATAGAATATTTACTTCACGATCATCAAAAATGGGCGATTGAACAAGCACTTTTATTACGAAATGAAAAATGATCTCCTTCTATATGAAAGAGATCATTTTTACTGTTAGCTTACCTTTTTCAAATTGAGAGCTGACTTTTTGATTCCACCTTTTTTTACAACATATAGACCCACAAAGATAATAAGTCCGCCAACCAGTTGCATCATATTGATTTGCTCTCCTATTGTTACTGCCGCAAAAATAACTGCGAACAACGGTACAAGATACATATAAACCATTACTTTCGTTGAGTCTATTTGACTAATACCGACATACCACATTGCAAGTCCGAAGATGGTCGCAAAGACAATTGAATATGCTAGTGATCCCCAGCTTGGCGTATCTACTGGCCACGTTAATGTATTTACGTTGAATAAACAATATATAACGAGAGGTACAATTCCAATTAAAGTAGACCAAGATGTGACTCTCATTGCGGAGTATTTTGTAATAAGAGGTTGTGCTAATATTGGATACCATCCCCAAGCAATTGCTGCGACTAATCCAATTACATTTCCAAGCCACGCATACTCGTAAGTAGCTCCTCCTGTATGTCCTGTTAATAAAACGAATGCTGCACCAATAAACGCTACTATTGAACCAATTTGTACTTTCATCGAAAAACGTTCTTGTTTGTGTAATACTGCTAATATCCCTGTAAATATAGGTGACATCGCAATTAATAATGAGGCGTTCGTTGCTGAAGTATATTTCACAGATAGCATAAACATCGTTTGATACATTGTCGTTCCAACGATGCCGACTGCTACTAATCGTAGCCAATCTTTTCTTTCAATACGTAATGAGCGTTCCATCATAAAAGTAATAAGTAATAATACCGGTGATGCTACTAAAAATCGTAAACTATTAAATTGAATGGATGACATAAATGCCACACCATACTTTCCTATTGTATAATTTGCTCCCCATACTAATGCAACTGATACTAGGAGCCATTCCATTTGCCATCGTTTCATCCAAATCTCCCCTTCCCTATTTAGCATAGTAAAATTGGCTGGATAAAACACCGTCCAATTGGCTGTTTTTTTACCCAGCCAATTTGCTATACTGGATGTATATAAGAGATACGGAGGCGTTTTTTATGGAATGGAAGCTAGATAGTGACAGTAAAATCCCTATTTATCAGCAAGTTGTTGACTTTATTGAAAAACGTATTACATACGGAGAACTTCCTCCAGGTAGCTTCCTACCTTCCGAACGGAAATTAGCTACGCAGTTAAATGTAAACCGAAGTACAGTAACGACTGCTTATAATGAACTACGTGCTATGGGAATTGTAGAAAGTACGACTGGTAAAGGAACACGTGTGAGTACACATATGTGGGGCGTTTCTCCAACATTAACGCCGAACTGGAGAAATTTCGTAGAAGGCGGTACGTTCTTACCAAACTTGCCGTTACTTCGCCATATTCGGGCAGAAGTACAACAAAATGAAAACATTATTGATTTTGCAAACGGAGAACTCGGTTGTAATCTCTATCCTCACGATCAACTACAAACGATTTTACGGGAACAACCGTTAACACATTCATTAAGTTACGATCATCCGCAAGGCTATCTCCCGCTTAGACAAGCGGTAGTAAAATATATGAAAGAACATTTAAAAGTTGAAGCGACTGAGCAATCCATAATGATTACATCTGGTGCACAGCAAGCACTTCACCTTATCGTACAATGTTTATTAAACCCAGGTGATGCTGTCGCTTTCGAAAGTCCATCACACTGTTATTCCTTACCGTTATTCCAATCAGCAGGTATTCGTATTTTCCCATTACCTGTCGATGAACACGGTATTAATCCGGATGATGTGCAAGAGCTATATAGAAAGCATCGTATTAAAATGATCTTTTTAAATCCAAATTTCCAAAATCCTACGGGCACAATGCTGCATCCAAACCGTAGAAAAAAACTATTATCGCTTTGTGCAGACTTACGAATTGCGATTGTTGAAGATGATCCGTCTAGTTTACTTACGTTAGAAAAGAAACAACCTTGCCCTACTTTGAAATCGATTGATGAAAATGGAACTGTCATTTACGTGCATTCTTTATCAAAAATGATTGCACCAGGATTACGAGTTGGTTGGCTTGTCGCTCCGCAGTCTGTAGTAGAAAGGTTATCCGATGCAAGACACCAAATGGAATTAGGGATGAGCATTTTCCCGCAGTGGCTTATGCAGCAGTTTTTTGAAACCGTACCATTTCAGTCTCATATCGTACCGTTACGAAAACAACTAGCAGAAAAAAGAGACGTTATCGTCCGCGCTCTAAACGAGCAACTTCACGATAAAATCTCTTTTTCAAATCCGACCGGTGGTATATACATATGGGGGAAATTAAAAGAACCGATCAACGAAAAACAACTCATTATGCAAAGCTTAAAACAAGAAATTGCTTTTATGCCTGGTAGTATTTTCGGCGCGAAAGATGGTTATATACGTTTATCTTATGGAAAAGTGGATATTGATCAAATTGAGGAAGGTATTTCTCGCTTGCGTGAGGCTATTTTGGTTTGTGAAAAGTAACTTTAGATACAAACCCTCGTTTGACAAAACCTAAATCTACCATTATCATCAACACGAACCTAGTTATAGGAGTGATACCAATGAAAATCTATGTTGATGCAGATGCTTGCCCTGTAAAAGATGTAATTATTTTTGAAGCTACGAAGGCAGAAATTCCTGTTACCCTCGTTACAAGCTTTTCTCATTATTCTAATGCAGAGCAACCAAAAGGCGTGGAAACAATTTATGTTGATTCTGGAGCAGATGCTGCGGATTACCGAATTATGCAGTTAGCCCAAAAAGAAGATTTAATCATAACACAAGATTACGGTCTTGCTTCGCTTGCTTTAGCAAAAGGTTGTATCGTACTACACCATAAAGGCTATAAGTATACGAATGATAACATTGAACAATTGTTACAAACACGATATTTAAGTGCAATGGTTCGAAAAAGTGGTAAACGTACAAAGGGACCGAAACCATTTACAGCAGAAGATAAAGAAAAATTTAGAGCACTCTTTAAAAGTTTTATCGCACGTTAAAAATGAACCGTCTATTTGCAAGAAAAACTTCGTAAAATAAAGAAGAGAATATCCAAATGAACATTCTCTTCTTGGGGTTTACCCGTTTAAAATGAAGGTAAATTATCTAAGTTATTTTCTTTTATTCCATCAGGTTCGCTACGTATAATATCTCTGCCATACTTATGAAATACGTCCACATGAGCTAACTTCCCTGATTTTGCTTCACTAAGAGCAGTCATATAATCTAACTCTCTCCCGCTACTTGTTTTAAAAGCAATTAAATCCCCATCATCATTTTTACGAACTGCAACTATTTGTTCTGCTCCTGTATTAACTTCATGGTCTACTTCGAATTGAGCTTGTTCTTCTCCTTGATATAAATAATCATTATACACTTTTTCAAAATCTTTTTTGTCCATTAAACTCACCTCCAACACATTTTATTAGTATGGTTGGGAGGTGCTGGTTTTATGTAATTTCCTTTTAGCAAAATGGATTTTTAATACCTACGCAAATCCTTCAAAGTTTCCAAAATATCATCTGTAAAGGCTGTACTACCCTCTGTCTCTAAAACTCTAAAATATAAACTTCTTAAGAAAGCTCTAATATTTTGTACTAAAATATCATACTGAGGATGCGGGATGTCTTCAACAATTGCTATACTATGTAACCAGTTGCTCCACTCTTCTTCTGTTAAAAGATTTTGATTACGTAACGACATAATTGGCGTTACTAATCTCTCATCCTCAAAGTGTATGTAAACATAGTCATTTAGGCGAACTTTCTGACGAACAGCTGCAAGAATCGCATATGAAAACTCACGATTTTGTATTGTACGTGCTAACGCATCGAGCGCATCTGCTGCATGTGCAGTAGAGTGTGCCCATCCTTTTCCTTCTACATAACCTCTTACATCTTCTTCTAAATATACATATTCCAGCACTTGTTCTGCTACGCTGTATAGTTGTTCTTCTGATAACAACGGTTCTCTTTCATGAACAGATAAAATAAGTGGTGGAATTAATACAGAGAATGCACGTTTAAAAACAGAGTCTGTTCCCTTTTCACCAATTTTATAAAATAAATAATCAGGACTAATTGCTTGTAGCATTAATCCCCGTAATTCTTTTTGTCTAAATACATCATTTGTAATCCATGTGTGAAGCGTACTATAAATTAAATCATCACGTAATTCAGCATCAGGTGATCCGATATAATCTAGCATCCACTGCGCATATGGATATGCATCTACGTCTTCTGGTACAGCATAATTATTATTTTTAATTTGTAGTAGTTCTTCTTTTAGTTCTAGTACTTCATTCATTATATTTTTTCTCCCCTTTTTGCGTTTCTTATTGCCTTATCCCCCGTTTTTCACTTTCTAAAGCTAATATAATTATACGAGAATTATAACTATTAATAAAAGGCTATACATATACTTTTGATTGTGTATTACATTCGCTCTTGAAATATAAGTTCTGGATTTGCTAAATCACTATTCCGAAATACAACATCCGCACACTCTTTCGGATTATGCTCATCCATATACATCTTACAGGCCGCATGATACCTGCTCAAAAACATCTTCTCTGCTTCTTCATAACTTCCAAAAGCTTCAGTTTCCCGCTTAGCACCACGTTTTCTCGCAATCTCAAAATCTGTATCTACAAAAATTTTGTAATCAAATAAATGCTCAACGTCTTTTTTTAATAGAAATGTTCCATCTACTATGAGTACCATATTGGTTTGAGCCATTAACGGCTCATTATGTACAGGAATATCCGTTTTTAAATTATGAGAGATCGTTTCATACTGTAAATTCCCATTAGGTCCTAAAGGTTTTAATAGTCTTTCTTTGAAAGCTGTATAATCGTGTGCGTCTTCATAATACCCTCTTGCAGATTCTTTACCTTGTGTATAACGAATCACTTTTGGGTTATGAAAATCGTCAATGCTAGCGCGCGTTACTGGTAACCCTCGTTTTTTTATTTCTTCCGCTACTTCGTTTGCAAATGTTGTTTTTCCTGATGCTGTAATACCGCTTACTCCAACTCTTGTTGGATGCGTTACATTTAACGTTAAAATATGATTAGCAATTTCTTTTATACTTTGTTTTCGGTTCATGATATTTCTCCCTTCATTTAGTTTACATAATAAAATTATAATTAACTTTTGTGTCACTATTTGTCGGTAAGTCGATATCCTTTGTCGAATCGTTGATATATTATGATTGACTTACTTTCCCTTAAACCCTCGATATAAAGCAGTCCGTAATTCTTGTTTGTATTCTTCAATTTCTGGCATATCGAGCTCTTCTGCCAGCCTTATAGCTAATTCAATATCGTACGGTACACGTACAAGCTGGATGGAAAAACTTGCTGCTTCTTTTTTATTGTAAGTTCCTTCTAATATTAAATAAGAAGCTTGTGTAATTTCAAGCGGATTTCCTACGCTACCAGCGTTACATAACGTTTTCCCTCTGAAATTTTGAACGAACGCTTGGTGAACATCACCGTAGCAAACGACATCTGGTTTCTTTTCTCCTTCTATATTCTCCGTAAGCTCACTGTTTTCGAACATACTAATACGCTCTTCTCTTGAAGCGTGTGGTTGTATTCTTTCATATAAACTTCTCGGTGAAGCGTGAAACATTCGAATGAGTTTTCCACTCATATAAAACTCGATTGAAAATGGCAAGCTTCTTAAATATTCATTTTGTTCTTCCGATAGTTGTTTTTGATGCCATTTTAATGCTTCAAATTCAGTCGGCTTTGTAATAAAATCATCCCAGTTTCCCATTACGACTACTTCACATTCTTTACGAATGATTTCAATTACTTCGCTAGAATGAGGACCTTTCCCTACTAAATCTCCAAGACAAATTATGCGTTTGATTCCTCTCAATTTAATGTCTTGTAGCACAGATTCTAAAGCCGGAATATTACCATGTATATCTGAAATTACTGCTATTTTGTCCATATGAATTCCTCCTTTATTTATTAAATTCACTTGATTGATACCATTTTGGAATATAGAATGAAAATTGATTATGACCTTCTAAAATTTGGTTCAATCTTCCCTTCATATCATCTACTAAATGCGGCGTGCTTCGGTTTGTCCAAACGATATCCGCTGGGAATGTCATTGCTGCATATAATGAGTACAGTTTCCAAAAATGAAGTGATGGTTCCCCTCCGCAATAACCATGGACTTGTCCAACCGCAAATGGTTTGCTTATTCTTGTAGTAAAAATCGCTACGTTATAAAAATCGTGTATAGGATCGCCAAAATCATATCCACCAAAATCGATAACGATAAATTCCTTATTATGAATCATACTATTTGCTGGATGGAAGTCATCGTGTAAAAATGTGATTGGACGATTTTTTAATAAGTCTTTATGATTTTCTACAAAGGTTAATACTGGCTTCAAATCTATAAAATTCACTTCGTAATTTGCTAATGCCTCTATGTATCTTTCGTATTTATTCCATCTAGATGTTTTCCATTTATTACTTGCACTTTCTTTTTCTATCGAGTGAATCCTCTTTAATACTTCTCCTGCTTTTCTTCCTGCATGATACTGTTCTTCCGCCGATAGCTTCCTTAAACCTTCTTGACCATTTACACCTTGGGCCCATTCAAATACTTGAACACATTTATTTAATTCCTCAAGTTTTATGAAATGAATTAACTTAGGCGTTGGAATATGTAATGACTCTAATTGTTTCATATACGTATATTCTTCTTGTTTACGTTTAAAATGAACTGCATCACATACTTTTACAAAATATGTTACTTTGTTTTCTAATTCTATTTTATATTTCTCTTCATGTGAGAAACCTTTTGAAATAGCTGTACACTTTATAATACGAGGCCATTCTAGTTTTCTCTCTATCTCTCTAAGTATTTCTTCCAAAGCGTTCACCTCTATCAATATATGTACAAACTACCTAACACTTCATACTCTCGTTTATTTTCCCCTTTAAATTCTACTGCAAATGGATATTCGCCATGATTCTTCAAATATTCTAGTACTAGCCCTTTCCCAATTGGTTCACAAAACTGTACTTGAATGTCACCAAACGATACACTTTGACACTCCGCATTCCATTCTTCATTTTTCATGACTGGAGTTGCAGTTAGCTCCATGACTGCTTTCCATTTCCGTACTGTTTCTCGAACATTTTTTACTGCGTAATGGATTGTTTCAATTTGTTGTACTTTGTTTTTATGTTCCGTGATTGTTCCAATGTTACGTAAATCTTTTCTTCTTTCTTCATCTGTTTCATTCCACTGTATAAAGAAAGGTAATTTCGGCCTGTTCTCTTCTTGCTTTACAAATAACATTTTCCATTCTAAAAGGCGGCCATCTTTTCTCATACGTTTCCCTTCAAATGGTCCTATTGTTTGTAAACCGTATTTACTAAACTTATCTGCTAATTCTTCAATGGTATCTGTTCGAATTGCGATTTGCAGCATCCCATCGCCATCTTGTAATTTCACTACCGTTTCTTGTACTAACGGATTTTCTGCTTCTTTCGCTTTTTCTTCATGTTGAACTGCTAAAAATTCTATGTATGATAAATCAAAATAACTTAAACTATTCCAAGTACCCCAAGTAGTATGCTCTCCGCCTAGTACAGTATGAAATCCAAGTGCCTGCATTTGTTTTACCGCTTCCTCCGGTGTGCCATGAACTGCGTGAACGAGATGATCAAATCGTAACATGTCTTTCTCCCCTTTCTCTCCATCCTTTTATTGTATATTTTATTTTTCTTTCATTCAATTCAAAAAACTTTAAAACCCAGTTGATTTATACGATTAATATGTATTATAATGAAACAAATTTCAATATTGCTGATTGGAAAAACCAAAGGCACTTTTCTCACACGGGAAAAGTGCCTTTTTCATTTACTATTACAGGGGGATTTTTTATGCAGAAATTAATTGTCTTTGCTATTATTGGATTTTTCGCTCAATTGATCGATGGAGCACTTGGAATGGCGTACGGGGTAACGTCTACCTCACTTTTACTAATGTTTGGTATCGCACCGGCTGTAGCTTCCGCATCTGTTCATTTAGCTGAAGTTGTTACAACCGCCGCTTCTGGTGCATCTCACCTCAAATTTGGGAACGTTGATAAATACACCGTTTCCAGGCTTACATTACCAGGAGCAATTGGCGCATTTGTTGGAGCATGTTTTTTAAGCAATTTACCTGGGGATGTAATTAAACCGTACATTTCTGTATTTTTATTTACTTTAGGGGTTTATATTTTATTACGATTCATTATTCAAAAACAGATTGTTACTTCAAATAAACGTATGTCGGCTAAACAACTTGTTCCGCTTGGCTTATTCGCTGGATTCGTTGATTCAACTGGTGGTGGAGGCTGGGGTCCGATTACGACACCTGTACTTCTAGCAAGAGGAAATGAAGCTAGAAAAGTTATCGGATCTGTAGATACGAGTGAGTTTCCTGTTTCACTTGCTGCAACAATTGGTTTCTTCATCTCACTCGGCTGGGAACAAGTAAGTTGGGTTTGGGTATTTTCGTTAATGCTTGGCGGTATTGTCGCAGCTCCAATCGCTGCATGGTTAGTGCGCATCGTTCCTTCTCATTTACTTGGCGTATTAGTTGGTGGCCTTATTATCTTTACAAACATTCGTACACTACTTACTACATTTAAAGTGGATCCAACTATTATTTCACTTTCTTACGTGGCAATTGGTCTTGTCGTTATTATTTCTATTTTCATTGCTGTTCGCAATCATTCCAATCGTTCTAACGCATCAACAGCCCAATATCCGAATGATCAAAAACAGATGCTACCTTAATTACTAAAAACCGCTCAACTTACTTCGAGCGGTTTTTTTCTATTTTCCAATTCATCATTGTTTCTGTCGAATCTACCCTTTTCATATGTAACTTCTCTAACACACGAATCGAACTATAATTATCAAGGAGCGTCTCTGCAATAATCGTTTCTACCTCTCCTGTCTGAAAAGCCCAATCTATTAGTTCTTGTACAGCTTCTGTCGCATACCCTTTATTCCAGTATTTCTCAATAAATCCGTAACCAACTTCTACTGTATGTTCCTCATTTGGTTTCCCTTTAAAACCTATATCACCTAGAACGATGTCATCTTCTTTTCGAATGACATACCACGCGCCCCAAGGTAATACCTCCTTATTTTGTTTTACATTTTCTACATGCCCTACAATATGTGGGCCACTATTATATCCTTGCTCGTTAGCAACGTGAATACTCTCTTCTGTACACGGCACTATATAGAGCCTTTCTGTTTCTAATTTCATTTTGATTTCCCCTCGTATATTATATTTAAGCTGTTATTTCAGCTTTAAATTCCCTTAATAAGAGACCCGTAAATTAATACTTGG
>NZ_JAQFUL010000091.1:0-18586 GCF_027716265.1 Bacillus cereus group sp. Bc031 | reverse complement strand
ATAAAGTTAGTTTGTCTAGCATCTAAAATAAAAATTGACGTTTCACGTTGTTTGTTTCGTTCAGTTTTCAAAGAACTACTTGGCCGCTCATTTGCGACTTCCTTATATTAACATCTTCATCTTTCAATGTCAACTAAGTTTTTTATTTCGTTTGTCGCTTTCAACGTTGTTGTCATCAGCGACTCGTATAATATTACACCTCTAATCTCTAATCGTCAATATGTTTTTCTAAAAAAATATAAAAAGACTTATTTCTTTTAAAATAAGCCTTTTTATCATATACCATTCTATTCGTTTATTATTTTTCTATAATTGGTAACGAGACGATAAACTGAATAACACCATCCTCATATTCAGCTCGAATACTACCACCTTGTAATTCAACAATACTTTTCGCAATCGCCAATCCAAGACCCGATCCTTCTGTTACTCTACTTCTAGATTGATCTTTCTTATAAAAACGTTCAAACAAACTCGCTAACTCTTCTCTCGTAAACACTTCACTATGATTCGCAATTACAATTTGTATATCCCGTCGCTGCCTTTGAAGAGAAACTTTTATCTCCCCATCATCTTTACTATACTTAATCGCGTTCATTAATAAATTATCAAATACACGAACCATCTTTTCCGAATCAATCGCTGCATAGGCACGTTCTTCAGGAAACTTCTTAACGAACGTAAGTCCATGCTCTTCCGCCTGCGGTACTAACTCTTCTATTAATTGCTCCAATAACTCATTTATACATACTTCTTGTTTTTCTAATATAACTTGTTCATTCGTTAACTTCGTATACTCAAATAAATCTTCTATTAAATTCTTTAACTGCTCCGATTTAGCAAAAGCAATTCTTGTATACTCATCATATTGTTCTTTATTTTCATATTTAGAATCTCGAAGTAATCGCAAGTAACCCATAATAGAAGTCAGTGGTGTACGTAAATCGTGAGATACATTCGTAATAAGCTCATTCTTTTGCTTCTCTAATCTACGTTCCTTTTCTATATTATTCATAAGCTCTTCCGCCATATTATTAATATTCTCAGTTAAAGACGCAATCTCATCTTCACCTTTCTTCTCAATACGGTACGCTAAGTTGCCTTTTTCTATTTCCTTTACACCTTCTGCCATCGCTTCAATTTGTTTCATCTTTCTCTTTGTTATATAGAAGAAAGAGAAAATGAATACGAGTACACCAATTAAAAATGGGAATGGGCCTTCTTGCGTATCATACATTACTACACCATCCGGAATTCCACTAACGAACATATATAAATTCTTATCTTCTATTGTAATAGGTGAAAAAGCTATAAATTCTTTTCTCGTATTTTCAAATATATCTTGACCATTTGAATAGTTAATCGCAAATGATGCTGCATTACGAATCGTATTATGCAGATCGATTTGCTCTTCTTGTGCCTGCTTCGTTTTATATACAACTTTACCACTTTCATCAGTAACCAATATTTTTAAAGCTCTATTTCCTCGCTCTAAATTTTGATTCTCCGTTTCGATCATATTGGATATAGCTTCTAATTTATTTTCATGCACCGAACTATTTGCTGCTCTTTGAGCTTGATAATTAATTTGTTGCATACCAGACCGATAATCGACAGTCGCTTTACGATTCGCATTCTCAAAAAATGGCGCAGCTCCCTTTGCAAAAAAAACTCCTAATAACGCACAAGCAGCAAAAGTAGTAATCAGTTGAATTCTTATACTCTTTCGTACGCTCTTTACTAATTTCTCAATTAATTGTCTTACTTTCCTAATATAAGCGAATGGATTAAATATCTTTTTCAATCTTATACCCCACTCCCCATACCGTTTTTATATATCTAGGCTTCCTTGGATTCTCCTCAATCTTTTCACGTACTTTTCGAATATGCACCATTACAGTATTATCAGACTGGAAAGATCGTTCGTTCCAAACCTTTTCATAAATTTGCTCTGCACTAAAGACCATTCCCGGATTACGGGCTAGTAATTCTAGAATTGAAAATTCCCTCGGGGTCAGTTTCACTTCTTCTCCCTCTACAATAACTTTATGGGTCGAGATGTTGATTTTCATCTCTCCAATTTCTAGCTCGTCCTCATTTTGAATAGAAAAACCATTCATTTTCATATAACGGCGTAACTGAGATTTAATTCTTGCGATTAACTCTAACGGATTAAATGGCTTCGTTACATAATCATCTGCCCCTGTTGTTAACCCTAAAATCTTATCCATATCTTGCGTTTTCGCGGAAAGCATAATAATTGGCATTTCTTTTTCTTCCCTTACTTTCATACACATATGAATGCCGTCTACTTTCGGCATCATAATATCTAATACGACTAGATGTACTTCGTTTTCTTCTAGTAAACGTAATCCTTCTTCGCCGTCCCCTGCTTGCAATACTTTATATCCTTCATTCTTTAAATAGATTGTAATAAGATTCCTAATTTCTTTTTCATCATCTACGACAAGTATCGTTTCATTTGCCACAATATCTCCCCCATCACTTTTTTAATCCCTAACTTCTATTATAGGAAAACTTCTGAAGAAAAACGCTCGGAAATCCTTAAGATTTTCTGAAGACGCAAAAAAGATCTAGACTCCCCTTAAGTCTAGACCTTTCAAAAACCCCTTTTATTTACGAACGTAGATGAAATATAGTACGAATAAAACTCCCATAACATACATAATTGGATGAATCTCTTTACGTCGACCACTTACTACCATTGTAATTGGATAGAAGATAAACCCGATTGCAATTCCTGTTGCGATACTATACGTAAGTGGCATTGAAATGATAGTAAAGAATGCTGGTACTGCAATCTCGAATTTCTTCCAATCAATTTCTCCTAAAGATGAAACCATCAAGATCCCTACAATAATTAAAGCTGGTGCCGTTACAGCTGGTGTTACAACACTTAATAATGGCGAGAAGAATAGTGCCAGTAAGAAGAATCCTGCCGTTACAACTGCTGTAAATCCAGAACGTCCACCCGCTGCTACCCCTGCAGAAGATTCAATATAAGACGTTGTTGTTGATGTACCTAAGATCGCACCAATTACAGTTGCAATTGCATCTGCAAATAATGCTTTTCCTGCACGTGGTAATTTATTGTTCTTCATTAATCCCGCTTGATTCGCAACCGCTACAAGTGTACCTGCTGTATCAAAGAAATCGATAAAGAAGAACGTTATAATAACAATCCCCATTTGAACAGTGAAAATATCTCCGAAGTGCGTTAATGCTGCACCGAACGTTGGTTCTAGACTCGGTATTGCTCCCACTACCGCTTTCGGAGTATCAATTAATCCGGTTGCTACTCCTAAGATTGCCGTAAGAATCATACCGTAAAATACTGCACCATTAACTTTCTTAATCATGAAGATAATGGTCGTAACAACTCCGAAAATTGCTAGTAACGTTGTGCCCTTTGTTAAGTCCCCCAACCCAACAAGAACAGCATCATTTTTCACGATAATTCCAGCATTTTGGAATCCAAGGAAAGCAATGAATAATCCGATACCTGCCGCTACTGCAAACTTTAACTCTGATGGAATTGCATTAATGATTTTTTCACGAATACCTGAAGCTGTAAGAATAATAAAGATAATACCTGACATTAACGTTCCAGCAATTGCTGTTTGCCACGGAATACCCATCGTTAACACTGCTGTATAAGCAAAGAACGCGTTAATTCCCATACCCGGCGCCAAAGCAATCGGATACTTCGCGAAAATCCCCATAATTAACGAACCGATCGCTGCTGCTAATGCTGTAGCAACGAATACTGCACCTGGATCCATTCCTGTACCTGCTGGTAACCCTTTAACATTCCCAAGTGACAGCGTAGCAGGATTGACAAATAGCACATACGCCATAGATAAAAATGTCGTTAGACCTGCTATGAACTCTGTTTTATAATTCGTGCCGAGTTCATCAAACTGAAAATAGCGTTTCATCTTACGTTTCCCCCGTTATATGATTACTCGCCGTAATTCCCCTAGCCCTCTTTTATTTATTAAAAATAAAAAAGGCTTCCATTGCATATACATGGAAGCGTTCTATGAATAAAGATAAGATTCCCCCTCACCTTTATAAAAACGCCTCGTAGTCAAGCCATTTACGGTAGCTAGGTAGAAACTTTCGGGCCATATCCCCGATATTATACGACGGCATAATATTCACTTTTCGTTTGAATTACATACTCATATTAACTCGACGAAGTAGTTTTGTCAATTTAAAAACGAACATTTTTATAAACATTTATAATTTCGTTCGTATTAATCCTAAAACAAAAAGGTCCATCTATACATAAGTAATAGATGGACCTTTTTATAAATACTATTCCCACTCAATCGTTGCTGGTGGCTTACTCGTTACATCATACACGATACGGTTAACGTGTTTCACTTCGTTTACGATACGTACAGAGATTTTCTCTAACACGTCCCAAGGGATACGTGCCCAATCAGCTGTCATACCGTCGATAGATGTTACCGCGCGGATACCTACTGTGTAATCGTAAGTACGCTCGTCACCCATAACACCTACGCTACGCATACCAGGAAGCGCAGTGAAGTATTGCCAGATTTCGCGATCTAAGCCAGCTTTAATAATTTCTTCACGTAAAATCGCATCAGATTCACGAACAATTTCTAATTTCTCTTCTGTGATTTCACCTAGTACACGAATACCAAGACCAGGGCCTGGAAATGGTTGACGCCATACGATCTCATCAGGAATTCCTAGTTCAGATCCTAATACACGTACTTCATCTTTAAATAACGTGTTTAAAGGCTCAATTAATTTGAACTGCATGTCTTCTGGAAGTCCACCAACGTTATGGTGAGATTTAATTGTTTGTGCAGTTGCTGTACCACTTTCAACGATATCTGTGTAAAGTGTACCTTGTGCTAAGAAGTCCATTCCTTCTAACTTAGAAGCTTCATCATCAAATACGTAAATGAATTCGTTACCGATAATTTTACGTTTTTGTTCTGGATCTTCTACACCTTTTAACTTGTTCATGAAGCGTTCTTTTGCATCCACTTTAATAACGTTCATATGGAAGCCTTCGCTAAATGTTTTCATAACGCCTTCTGCTTCGCCTTTACGAAGTAAGCCGTGCTCAACGAAGATACAAGTTAATTGATCGCCGATTGCTTTATGAATTAATACTGCTACAACAGAAGAATCTACACCGCCACTAAGTGCGCATAGAACTTTTTTGTCTCCAACAGTTTCACGAATTTTTTCTAATTCTACTTCGATAAAGTTCTCCATGTTCCATCCTTCAGAACAACCACATACGCCGAATACGAAGTTTTTAATTAAATCGTTACCGTGCTCAGAGTGACGTACTTCTGGGTGGAATTGTACACCGTATAAGTTTTTCGCTTCATTGCTCATACCAGCAATTGGGCAAGACTCACTTGTTGCGTCTACTACGAATCCTTCAGGTAAACCAGTTACTAAGTCGCCATGGCTCATCCATACAACTTGCTCTTCTGGAAGGTTCGCATATAATTTTGATTCGTTCTCTACTTTAAGAACCGCTTTTCCGTACTCACGGTGGTTTGCACGTTCTACTTTACCACCGAATTTTTGTGTCATAAGCTGCATACCGTAACAAATACCGAAGATCGGTAATCCTAGGTCAAAGATTTTTTCATCACAATGTAATGCACCTTCACCATATACACTATTTGGTCCACCAGAGAAAATAATCCCTTTTGGATTTATTTCTTTAATTTCTTCTGCAGTAATTGTATGCGGATGAAGTTCACTGTATACACCGAACTCACGAATTCGACGTGCTATTAACTGATTGTATTGACTTCCAAAATCTAAAACGATAATTGTATCGTGTTGCTTCTTCAAAGTAATCACCCCAACGTTAGTTCTCGTATATAAATATTTTCACCAATTAGGCGAAAAGCATTACCAATATAATAAAAAAAGCCAGTCCTCCGCCTCTAGTCTCATAACAAAGAAAAGGCAGGGGTCTGGCTTTATAAAGAAAGATAGTCTCCGCTCTTTATAAATATAAGACACACTGCCTTCATAGTCAGGTTGTTTACGGTAACCCGGTAGAGACTCTCAAACCATATCTTTGAGGATATATGAAGGATCGTTTTATATTATCTTCCTAGATTCTAACAATGAAGTGTCGGTATGGTCAAGAGAGAAAGCGACAAAATTCTACAGAAATTCATTTCCTTTTCTAAAAAACATAAAAAAACATCCATTTCTATATAGAAATGGATGTTTTTTAGCGCGAACGGAATTAATAGCAATAGGTAAGGCTTTGATGCCATCTCTACCTTTTCCCCTGCTCCACACCGTACGTGAGACTTTCACCTCATACGGCGTTCCATCGTAGTTACATGTTTAACTTATTTCACTATTTCCTACTAAGATTCGTAATTTATTTAGTTTCAATATTGCTTGGTCATCAAGTCTAAGAAGCTTAATATATTTAGCTATAGTGTTGGCATCCGTCGCATGAATCAATTTGTGCACTCTAGTATTGACGTATATTAGATTCTTATAGGAATCATCACCACCGTGTTGCCTTGGTGTCTTGTGATGACATTCCATATCTCCGATAAATAAGTCTTCTCCACTCACTCCACACTTACCATATTGTGCAATGTATAATGATAAACGATTATCATTATATTCTACACTCATATTAGGTATAGGATTTTTCATTAAATAATGTAATGTCCCCATATCGAAGTTTTTCAAGTTATCGTGAATAGGTTTTCTCCCTATGTCCGTGTATAGACATATTTTTTGGTTGAACCCCAATGGCGATTTATGTTGTACATCCCCGATAGGGAACAAAGCAACATTCTTCACGAATATCCTTTTAAAGTTATTTTTGTAGAACTTTTTGTAAGTTTTACTAACGCAACCGGATTTTGCCATTATCATTGATAACCTACTTCGGATAGTATGTGAGAGTAGAAACCCTATCTTGGTCATGTCTAAATTTACATGCGTCGCTATCTTATAGTAATTTTGTATCCCTAAGACTGCGGCGTTATATTTATTTACATTTTGCGGTGTCGGATGTTTTTGAATGGTTTTTACAAGTTCTGTCAGTTTTCTCTGACAATTTATAAATGCCTTTTTAGACATACGGGAGTGTAAAACATGTTTATTTTTCTTTCTGTTTGCCTTAAAAGTCAAACCAAGAAATTCAGAAGAAGATTGGGTGATTTTAGTGATTTTAGATTTCTCTTCACTTATTTCCAACCCTAATCGTTCCTGCAACCATGCTTTAGTAGCTTGATACATAATTCGCGCTGTCTTAAGGTCTCTGCAAACCAGTTTAAAATCATCCGCATATCTAACTATATGGAATTCTTTGAGTCGTGTTTTCCTTAAGGCTTTGTATTTACTAGAAGTGTCTTTGTGACCATTCTTTTTGGTGGTTTTGTAATTAGTTCGTGTTTTAAAGGTTTCCCATTGGTTACTGACCCACCAATCCAGCTCGTTTAAAACGATGTTGGAAAGAAGAGGGGATAAAACGCCTCCTTGCGGTGTTCCCATGGTCGGTATTCCTTCACCTACAATTTCTGCTTTTAACAGTTTACTAATTACACACAAGAGGTTTTTGTCTCGAATTCCTAGTGTCCACAATTGCTTCATCAATTTACCATGATTCACGTTATCAAAGAACCCTTTTATATCGATATCCACTACATAATGTAGTTTTGACACGTTTACTAAACGGGAGAAGTGTGAAATCGCATGTTCCGTACTGCGGTTTGGACGGAAGCCAAAGCTATACGGATGAAATTTTGCTTCACATATCGGTTCTAATACTTGCTTTATACATTGTTGTACCAGTCTATCCTCAATGGTAGGTATGCCGAGAGGGCGCAGTTTTCCATTCGCTTTCGGAATAAACACCCGTTTGACAGGGTGAGGAACATAATTCCTTAACCGACGTTGTATGTAAGAAACATATTCGTCAGCGGAACGTTCTTTCCAATCCCGTATGGTATGTCCATTTACACCAGGGGTCGTACTACCACTATTAGATTTGATGGTTCTATACGCTAAGAGGATATTTTTCCTGTCAGCGATGTGCTTTATTAAATTCTTGAACGTTTGTCCATTACTACTTCTATTATATAAATTATCAAAGGTTTCTTGAGTCCCATAGTATTCGTTGTATCTGAGAAAATTACGTTTCTTTAATCTTATATCATCTGTTAGTCGAGAACTATCAAATGTATCAAGTGTAGTCATAAGTCGGCATCACCTCACTTTCTATTACAGAAAGCTACAACGTCACCCCCTATAGGAATGACGTTGGTTTAGCCTCTATTAGTCTCACCAGAACCTTACGTTTATAGTGAATATAAGAGAAATTATGTTATTTAATTAAATTATCTTTAATCAAGCCTACGACTTGTGGCTATCCCTCCATCCCCATTACAGGGATTTTAACAGTACACTGCCACTACTTTCACTGGTATAAATGAAGGTTATACCTTTTTCGATTTTCCCTTCAACTGCTTCAATGAGCTTTAAGTCTCTCAACATTACCAGCTTCCCACGTTCCAATAACCCTATCTGTTTCATATATGGTTTTAGGTCGATTCCTTTGTGCCTGTTTGTATAATTTGCCTGTAACAAATTAGGGTTTTGACCACGATGAAGTTTAATCACCCCACAAACACTAACCATTTCTAGCAATGACATTTCTATCATTTGGCGGTGTAGACACGTTCATTCGGAAACTTTGTCATAACCTTATTAGGGTTAATTCTAACCATGACCATTTTCACTACCTATAATAATGAGAGGACTTTCATAACTCTCAGTTTTACTAATCCCTATCACACTTCTACATTTGTAGAATAAATTTCATTTCTGAAACTCGATCTTTTAGACCTGTACATTCGGTTGTTCGTCAGACAAAATCATTCTCATCATAGGTATTTTATAGACCCCCGACCTATCATAACCTCGACCACCTCTGGTTCGCATTTCCTATACTGAAAATAATTCAGTATTTAGGGGTTACTCTCAGCCGACTTTACCGAGCTTTGCACCATTTCAATCTTAAACTTGAAATCGCACATCGGAGTATCAGGGAAAGCCCTTCAGGACGTTACTCCATCATTTGACTTTTCGGATTATTAGTTCTTGTTATGATTGAATCATCATATCAGTCTAACCTTTTCAGTTAGAAACGTGTCACGCCATCATTCCGCCCATACCGCCCATGCCCATGCCGCCCATGTCAGGCATTGCTGGTGCATTTGGTTCTGGCTTGTCAGCTACTACAGCTTCAGTTGTTAAGAACATAGCTGCAACAGATGCTGCGTTTTGAAGTGCAGAGCGAGTTACTTTAGCTGGATCTACGATACCAGTTTCAAGCATGTTAACCCATTCGCCAGTAGCTGCGTTGAAACCAACGCCTACTTTTTCGCCTTTTAGACGCTCTACAACTACAGATCCTTCTAGACCAGCGTTGATTGCGATTTGGCGAACTGGCTCTTCTAGTGCACGAAGTACGATGTTGATACCTGTTGCTTCGTCGCCTTCAGCTACGATAGAAGCTACTTTCGTGTATACGTTCATAAGTGAAGTACCACCACCTGCAACGATACCTTCTTCTACTGCTGCACGAGTTGAGTTAAGTGCATCTTCAATGCGAAGTTTGCGCTCTTTTAACTCAGTTTCAGTTGCTGCACCTACTTTAATTACTGCTACGCCACCTGCAAGTTTTGCAAGACGCTCTTGTAATTTTTCACGATCGAATTCAGAAGTCGTTTCTTCTAATTGCGCACGGATTTGACCGATGCGAGCTTCGATTTGTTCTGTGCTTCCTACACCTTCAACTACAGTTGTGTTTTCTTTCGTTACAACAACTTTACCAGCGCGTCCTAAAGATTCAACTGTAGCAGATTTTAAGTCACGGCCTAATTCTTCAGTGATTACTTCGCCACCAGTTAAAATTGCGATATCTTCTAGCATTGCTTTACGACGGTCACCAAATCCAGGAGCTTTAACAGCTACTACATTGAATGTACCACGAAGTTTGTTCACTACTAATGTAGCTAACGCTTCGCCTTCTACATCTTCAGCAATGATAAGAAGCGGTTTACCTTGTTGTACCACTTGCTCTAATACTGGTAAGATTTCTTGAATGTTAGAAATCTTTTTGTCAGTGATTAAGATGTATGGGTTATCAAGAACTGCTTCCATTTTGTCAGAATCAGTAATCATGTAAGGAGATGCATATCCACGATCAAATTGCATACCTTCTACTACGTCTAATTCTGTTGTGAAACCTTTAGATTCTTCTAAAGTAATAACGCCGTCGTTACCAACGCGCTCCATTGCTTCAGCGATTAATTGACCTACTTCTTCGTCAGCAGCAGAAATAGCAGCTACTTGTGCGATAGAAGATTTACCTTCGATTGGTTTAGAAATCGTTTTTAATTCTTCTACTGCAGCAACTACAGCTTTTTCGATACCTTTACGAAGACCCATTGGGTTCGCACCAGCTGTTACGTTTTTAAGACCTTCACGAATCATAGCTTGTGCTAATACAGTTGCAGTTGTTGTTCCGTCACCAGCTACATCATTTGTTTTGCTAGCAACTTCTGCTACTAATTTCGCACCCATGTTTTCGAATGCATCTTCTAATTCAATTTCTTTTGCGATTGTTACACCGTCATTTGTAATAAGTGGTGAACCGAATTTTTTCTCAAGAACAACGTTACGACCTTTTGGTCCAAGCGTTACTTTTACTGCATTTGCAAGAGTGTCGACACCGCGAAGCATCGAACGACGTGCTTCTTCACTAAATTTAATATCTTTTGCCATAATAATTGACCCCCTTGGATTTTTTAAGATTTATATAATTAACCGATAACTGCTAAAATGTCACTTTCACGTAAAATCAAGTAGTCTGTACCTTCATATTTCACTTCAGTACCTGCATATTTTGAGAAGATGATAAGATCACCTGCTGCTACCTCTAAAGCAACACGCTCACCATTTTCAAGCACTCGACCAGTACCTACTGCAATAACTTTACCCTCTTGTGGTTTTTCTTTTGCTGTGTCTGGTAATACAATACCACTTGCTGTTTTTTCTTCCGCTTGAACAAGCTCAATTACAACGCGATCACCTAATGGCTTTAGCATGAACAATAACCTCCTCATTTTGTTATGTAAATTTTATTTGTTAGCACTCAAGTCACCCGAGTGCTAACACACTTATAATAATAAATAATCTCAATTTCTTTTGCAAGTAAAAAAATCATAATTTTTTCGCAAATTACGCTATAAATTTTTCTATATAGAGTTCCTCTTCTTCTACCTTTACTATATGAATCGTTGTTTCCACTACTCGTATGTTACAATATGAAAGGACACCCTAAGTTGTTTTCGCTACACACACAACTTTCTCCTGTCTTCTATTATAATTTCAAATAAGGATTTACAAAAAAAACATAATTTAAGTAAGGTTTATATCGTAGGTAGCATATTTACATGTTATCCTACCTTATCTCATACACTAGAGTTAGAAAGGATGGTTAAACCATTTGAAAAAACAATATTGGTGGGTTATCGTTACATACATTTTAATGCAGTTATCATCAATTGCTGGATTACCACTTCTTCTGAAAACTGGGCTTTATGATAACAGGGGATTCACTAGGGAAGAGAAATTTCAACTCATAACTGGTCACTGGGCGATCATTAGCTTCTTTATTGCATTATGTATCGTACTTTGGTTACTTAGAACAGATATTCGCGACAGACATTTAGATACAAAGCGTTCTACTGTTCCAGCTACGATTGGTTGGATTTTTATCGGGTTCTTCTTAGCATTTTTCTCGCAAAGTATTGCTGGTATGATTGAAATGTATGTATTAGGTATTAAACCTGGATCTGAAAATACCGCGAGACTTATGGATATCGCAAGAACGACACCTTGGTTCCTTATCGTCATCTCTATAATAGGACCTATTTTGGAAGAAATCGTATTTAGAAAAATTTTATTTGGTACACTTTATAAGAAGTTTAACTTCTTTATTGCCGCTATCATTAGTTCCCTTGTATTTGCGACGATTCATTTTGATTTTACTCACTTATTGGTATACACTGCTATGGGGCTCGTATTCGCCTTCTTATATGTAAAAACGAAGCGTATTATCGTTCCAATTGCAGCTCATGTTGCAATGAATACATTAGTTGCAGTTGCCCAAGTTTTAATGAGTAACGAACAAATTCAAGAAATGATTAAAGAAGCTGAAAAAATGCAAGGCTTTATCGGAGGATTTTTAGTATGAGAAACTCACCATTGTTCATGGCTATATTGTACTTCCTTCTAGGATGTATCTTTACACATCTAGCCATTAGGAATGTAACAGATACAATTTGGAATATGTGGACAATACTATTTGCAGTTATGGCGACGATTGATTTTAATTTGGCACTTCGCCTCATCTTAGTTAAATTCACAAAGAAAAAACAATAATAAAACGCAGAGGTCGCTTCCTCTGCGTTTTATTGTGGATAATTCTTCAAAAAGTAAACTAATGTTTGTAACTCTACTGCTAAATCAATATGATGAATTCTTATATTGTCTGACACATTTAATCGTGCTGGTGTGAAATTCAAAATACCATGCACGTTTGTTTCTGCCAATCTATCAGCTACAGATTGTGCTACTGTAGCGGGTACTGTTAATATTGCCACTTGTATATCAGATGTTAAACGTTCTTCTAATTCATCTAAGTGATATACAGGAATGCCTCCGATTTCTGTTCCAACTTTCTCTTCACTAATATCAAACGCCATTTCAATTTTTGTATTATTGTTTTTCGTGAAATTATAATGTAAGAAAGCGGTCCCTAAATTACCTACTCCAATAAGCGCTACACGTGTTATATCATCTTGGTCGAGTGTTTCACGGAAAAATGATAATAAATAATTTACGTTATATCCATATCCTTTTTTCCCTAATGCTCCAAAGTATGAGAAATCTCTTCGAATCGTTGCGGAATCAACCTTTACCGCTTCACTTAATTCGGCTGATGAAACACGTTGCTTACCAGACAAAGATAAGTTTTGGATAAATCGATAGTATAGAGGCAATCTCTTAGCAGTGGCTTGTGGAATTTTCTGCTGCTCCATATAACCTCTCCTCTCTTCCTATCTTTATTCATATGCTTTAATTAAATACAGAAGTTTAGCACTTATTAAATTCCTTGTATAATAGAAAGAAGAAGTATTCTCTCTGTATTTTAAACTATACACTATTTTTAGTACGATTGAGAAATATAAACATGGCAAAGTTAAGAAATTATTTGAGGTGAAAACATTGATTTTATTACAAGTAAACGCGCTTTCGAAATTATACGGTGCAGAAACGATTCTTTCAAATATAAAATTAGAAGTTCAAACGAAAGATCGTATCGCATTAGTCGGACGAAATGGCGCTGGAAAATCTACATTATTAAAAATAATAGTGGGTGAGCTATCTCATGATGGTGGAGAAATTATAAAGCCGAAAGATGTCTCAATTGGATATTTAGCTCAAAATACCGGTTTAGAAACATCTTTAACAATTTGGGATGAAATGTTAACCGTCTTTACACACTTGCAGCAAATGGAGACAAAACTTCGAAGGCTAGAGCAAGAGATGGGAAAAGAAGAAAACTTTTCAAACGAGGCTACATATGAAAGATTATTAGCTGATTATGACCAATTACAATTAGATTATAAAGATCAAGGTGGCTATCAGTACGAAGCAGATATCCGTTCGATTTTAAGTGGTCTTGGCTTCCCAGTTGAAACGCACCAGACGAGGATTTCGACATTAAGCGGTGGACAAAAAACACGATTAGCTCTCGGTAAATTATTATTAACAAAACCAGACTTACTTATTTTGGACGAGCCTACAAACCATTTAGACATCGAAACATTAACATGGCTTGAACAATATTTACAAGGTTATCCTGGCGCAATACTAATCGTTTCCCATGACCGTTATTTCTTAGATAAACTTGTTACACAAGTATATGAAATTTCGAATAAAGAAAGTAGACGATTTGTTGGTAACTACAGTAAATATTTAGACTTAAAATCAGCACTATACGAGCAAGAAATGAAACGTTATAAAAAACAACAAGATGAGATTGCTAAGCTAGAGGACTTCGTTCAAAAAAATATAGCTCGTGCATCTACGACAAAACGTGCGCAAAGTCGTCGGAAACAATTAGACCGTATGGAATTATTAACAAGACCATTAGGGGATTCTAAGTCAGCTTCCTTCCACTTCGATATTGAAAAACAAAGTGGAAATGATGTTTTACAAGTAAAGGACGCAACTATCGGCTATGATAAGGATCCAATTATTGAACATGTAACAATGCGCTTAACACGCGGAGATAGTGTTGCTTTAGTTGGTCCAAATGGAATTGGGAAATCCACATTATTAAAATCCATTGTGAATAAGTTACCACTATTACATGGTGAGGTTTCTTTCGGATCTAATGTCTCTGTTGGTTATTATGATCAGGAACAAGCTAATTTAACATCTTCTAAGCGCGTTTTAAATGAGCTATGGGATGAATACCCACTGCAACCTGAAAAAGAAATTCGCACGATATTAGGTAACTTCTTATTCACAGGAGATGATGTATTAAAGCCAGTATCTTCTCTTAGCGGTGGACAAAAAGCTCGTTTAGCTCTTGCCAAACTTATGATGCAAAAATCGAATTTATTAATTCTCGATGAGCCTACAAACCATCTTGATTTAAATAGTAAAGAGATTTTGGAGAATGCTTTAATTGATTATCCTGGTACCCTTCTCTTTGTATCTCATGACCGCTACTTTATTAATCGTGTAACGACGACCGTTGTTGAGTTATCAACAGAAGGTGCACAGGAATATTTAGGGGATTACGATTACTACGTTGAAAAGAAAAATGAGATGATCGAACGTGCTGAGTTTGAACAACAAGAGCAGCAAGAAAATCATGCTCCTGTTCAAAAAACTGTAGCTCCAGAAAAATTAAATTATCTCGAAGAAAAAGAGCGCAAAAAGTTGGAGCGTCAACGTACTCGAAAAATTGAGGAACTAGAACAAAACATTGTACAATTTGAAGAGGAAATTGCTACGTTAGAAGATCAACTTTGCTTACCAGAAATATATGCAGATTATGAAAAGGCTAGTGAAATTACAACGAAAAAGCAAACACTACAAGAGCAACTTGATGCTTGTATGGCAGAATGGGAAGAATTACATTTATAAGAGTCTTAAATAAGAGGGATGTCTCATAAGTCGGGATTTTAGACTATGCGGCATCCTTTTTATCTTCTAGTTTGAATTAACGTCATATTGTATAAAATATTCGACATGAGGCATCGTTTCAACGACAAAGTTTGACAATATTAGCGACTCCTCTAATAAGAGCATATTTCAAAATGTTTTTTAAAGATATCTTCTTGTTTTTTATTTCCCGAGAAAAATACATCTAAAGGTCAGACTTCACCTATTTTATCCACAACCTTATACACATATCCACCTTTATAAAATAAACAACAAAATAACTTTTCCACATTATCCACAATCAACGAAAAAGTTATCAACATTTTATATACACAATAAAACCCATATTATCAACAGATAATATGGGTTTTATCCACAAGCTGTGGTTAATTTTGTGCATAACTATGCTTCAATATCTAATCCTGGATTTGCATTTAAAGCTAATGTAGCACGTTTTCCTTGTTCATATGCAATTGTACCTGCCGCTGCAATCATTGCTGCATTATCTGTACATAAAGATAGAGGAGGAATAATTAGCTCTACATTTTCTTTTTGTGCAAATTCCGCTTCTAAACGTGCACGCAGTCCTTTATTCGCAGCTACTCCACCAGCAAGAAGCACTTGCTTTACGTTATAAGCATCCGCTGCACGAGATGCTTTCGTTACTAATACGTCAATTACACTCTCTTGGAAACTTGCTGCTAAATCTTCCGGTGCAATTTCTATCCCGCGTTGTTTTGCGTTATGCACAGTGTTGATAACTGCTGATTTCAATCCGCTAAAACTGAAATCATACGAATCCGGTTCTAGCCATGCACGAGGTAAATCAATTGTTGGTTCTCCTTCATGTGCAAGTCGATCAATATGAGGACCACCTGGATATGGCATAGATAACGTACGAGCTACTTTATCATATGCCTCTCCTGCTGCATCATCTCGCGTTTCACCAATTACTTCAAATGAACCATGTTCTTTCATATAAACAAGCTCTGTATGCCCACCAGAGACAACAAGTGATAGTAATGGGAATTGAACTTCTTTTACTAAGCGGTTCGCATAAATGTGGCCAGCGATATGATGAACACCAACTAGGGGGATATCATGTGCAAATGCCACTGCTTTCGCTGCGTTCACCCCTATTAGAAGCGCTCCTACTAAACCAGGTCCTTCTGTGACAGCAATTGCATCAATATCATCAAATGTGATATTCGCTTCTTTTAACGCTTCTTCTAATACAACTGTAATTTCTTCTACATGATGACGGGACGCAATCTCTGGTACAACTCCGCCAAAACGTTTATGACTTTCAATTTGTGATGCAACAACATTTGCAATAATTTCCGTTCCATTTTTAACAACCGCTACTGCTGTTTCATCACAACTTGTTTCAATACCAAGTATCATCGTATTTTTTTCCATTATATATTCACCCACATTACGAGACCATCTTCCTGATTGTCTGCATAGTATCGTTTACGAATTCCACCATTTTGAAATCCGTATTTTCTGTATAACTGTTTTGCTACTTCATTTGATACACGTACTTCAAGTGTCATCGTTTTTACACCTAGAGTTTTCGCTTCGGAAATAACTTCTTTTAATAAAGCATCTCCTAGCTTTTGACCTCTGTATTCTGGCAAAATAGCTATATTTGTTATATGCGATTCATCAATAATTATCCACAATCCACAATACCCAATTACACGACCATCTTTTTCTAGCACAACATAATGTGCATGTTCATTCATCGTTAACTCACGGTGAAAGGCATCTGCAGTCCAAGGAGTTGAAAAAGATGCTTCTTCAATGGCTACAATTTGAGCAATATCGTCAAGTTCCATCTTTCTAAATATCATATCCATCCTCTGCAAGCTCCTACTTGTTTTGACTTTCTAACCACTTTGTTTCAGCTTCAGCTAAACGAAGGTAACTAGGAACAAATGAATGTACATCTTGTTCTTCTTTTTGTAATCCTAAGAACGCTAGCTCACTTGGTCTTGGGTTATTTTTAGTGAAAGGAGCAAAGACAGCTTGATTGCCTAAATGTTCAATAATTGTTTCTTTGTGTAGTTTCACATCGTTACCAATAAATAAAACAGGCTTTCCTTTATCTTTTAACATTTGCAACCAGTCTACAATAAGGATGATTCGGTCTTCCTCTATAGAAGTTAAATCCTCTCCTTCATATGTATATAAGCCCGTATAAATTTGTCCACGTCTTCCATCGAATAAAGGACAGATTAATCCATCAAAATTAGCTCCGTTTGCAGCCACTACTTCTAAACTTGATACACCCACAATTGGTATTTGAAGTGACCAAGCTAATGTTTTGGCAGCTGTCACACCTATACGAACACCTGTATATGATCCTGGTCCAGCAGCTACAACTATTTTAGTTAATTCTTTTGGTTTTACACCGCATTCTTTTAACAGTTGTTCTACAGCTGGCATAAGACGCACAGAATGATTTTTTGTTAAATTTGTAATGATTTCCCCAATTACGTTTCCTTCTTCAATAAGGGATACACCCATTACATAATTTGAAGTATCAATTGCTAGTACTTTCATCTTGTAATAGCTCCTCACATAATCTAATATAGCGATCTCCAATTGGCTCGAGTACAATGTTTCTTGTGTCATCTCCAGCATGGAATAAACTAATTTGTAGCTTCTCATTTGGTAAATATGCTTCTATTAAATGAGCCCATTCTACTACCGTAATTCCTTCACCGTAGAAATACTCATCAAAACCTAAGTCTTCTTCACTTTCAGCTAAGCGATACACGTCCATATGATATAGCGGTAATCTCCCTTTATATTCTTTAATAATATTAAAGGTAGGACTATTTACAACTCTTTTCACTCCAAGACCTTTTGCTAGTCCCTTTGTAAAAGTCGTCTTACCAGCCCCTAGATCTCCTTCTAAAATAATTACATCTTGTGCCTGAGCAAGTTCACCAAGTTTTTCTGATAATCTTTGTGTTTCCTCAGATGATTTTGTTGTTATTTCATATTTACTCACAGACTTCACCTACTTTACTCACAATGTTCTCTGCTATTTATTATACAGGTTTTGAATATATAAAAAAGTCCTTAGGAGTTTTCCTAAGGATAGTTTGACTGTCTTTATTAGTTTTTTGTTAAAACAAATAAAAAAATACGAAACAACATGTTTCGTTCTTTTCTTTATATAAAATGGCGGTCCCGACCGGGGTCGAACCGGCGATCTCCTGCGTGACAGGCAGGCATGTTAACCACTACACCACGG
>NZ_JAQFUL010000090.1:0-18754 GCF_027716265.1 Bacillus cereus group sp. Bc031 | reverse complement strand
TTCCCATACCGAACACGGAAGTTAAGCTCTCTAGCGCCGATGGTAGTTGGGACCTTGTCCCTGTGAGAGTAGGACGTTGCCAGGCAAATGGAGGATTAGCTCAGCTGGGAGAGCACCTGCCTTACAAGCAGGGGGTCGGCGGTTCGATCCCGTCATCCTCCACCATTTAGCCGACTTAGCTCAATTGGTAGAGCAACTGACTTGTAATCAGTAGGTTGGGGGTTCAAGTCCTCTAGTCGGCACCAGAAATCATGGCGGTTGTGGCGAAGTGGTTAACGCACCGGATTGTGGCTCCGGCATTCGTGGGTTCGATTCCCATCAGTCGCCCCATTTTTCTTAAATAAATTAATATGCGGGTGTGGCGGAATTGGCAGACGCACCAGACTTAGGATCTGGCGCCTTTGGCGTGGGGGTTCGACTCCCTTCACCCGCACTTTTAATTAAATAACTCATACATATCTTGCGGAAGTAGTTCAGTGGTAGAATACAACCTTGCCAAGGTTGGGGTCGCGGGTTCGAATCCCGTCTTCCGCTCCAATTTTCAATATGACATGCCGGGGTGGCGGAACAGGCAGACGCACAGGACTTAAAATCCTGCGGTGGGTGACCACCGTGCGGGTTCGACCCCCGCCCTCGGCACCATATGCGCCCGTAGCTCAATTGGATAGAGCGTTTGACTACGGATCAAGAGGTTAGGGGTTCGACTCCTCTCGGGCGCGCTTTTATTAACGGGAAGTGGCTCAGCTTGGTAGAGCACCTGGTTTGGGACCAGGGGGTCGCAGGTTCAAATCCTGTCTTCCCGATATTCCCAAAAAAACATGGGGCCTTAGCTCAGCTGGGAGAGCGCCTGCCTTGCACGCAGGAGGTCAGCGGTTCGATCCCGCTAGGCTCCACTTATTTTAATATCATTTATGGCGGTGTAGCTCAGCTGGCTAGAGCGTACGGTTCATACCCGTGAGGTCGGGGGTTCGATCCCCTCCGCCGCTACCATAAAGGACCTTTAGCTCAGCTGGTTAGAGCAGACGGCTCATAACCGTCCGGTCGTAGGTTCGAGTCCTACAAGGTCCACCATTAGAAGTTTATATCTCGGAGGTATACCCAAGTTCGGCTGAAGGGATCGGTCTTGAAAACCGACAGGCGGCGAGAGTCGCGCGGGGGTTCGAATCCCTCTACCTCCTCCATTTTTTATAAAGTAAATATTTTATCATCGCGGGGTGGAGCAGCACGGTAGCTCGTCGGGCTCATAACCCGAAGGTCGCAGGTTCAAATCCTGTCCCCGCAACCAAATGGTCCCGTGGTGTAGTGGTTAACATGCCTGCCTGTCACGCAGGAGATCGCCGGTTCGACCCCGGTCGGGACCGCCATTTTAATAAGGCTCGGTAGCTCAGTCGGTAGAGCAGAGGACTGAAAATCCTCGTGTCGGCGGTTCGATTCCGTCCCGAGCCACCATTTTGAAGTCGCAAGCCGGCTTAGCTCAATTGGTAGAGCAACTGACTTGTAATCAGTAGGTTGGGGGTTCAAGTCCTCTAGCCGGCACCACTTTCAAAATGAGCCATTAGCTCAGTTGGTAGAGCATCTGACTTTTAATCAGAGGGTCGAAGGTTCGAGTCCTTCATGGCTCACCATTTACAATTTAATGCGGGTGTAGTTTAGTGGTAAAACAAGAGCCTTCCAAGCTCTGGTCGAGAGTTCGATTCTCTTCACCCGCTTTTCAATTATGGGCCTATAGCTCAGCTGGTTAGAGCGCACGCCTGATAAGCGTGAGGTCGATGGTTCGAGTCCATTTAGGCCCACCATAATTGTTCCGCAGTAGCTCAGTGGTAGAGCTATCGGCTGTTAACCGATCGGTCGTAGGTTCGAGTCCTACCTGCGGAGCCATACAGAGAAGTACCCAAGTGGCTCAAGGGGCTCCCCTGCTAAGGGAGTAGATCGCGAACGCGGTGCGAGGGTTCGAATCCCTTCTTCTCTGCCAGTAATTGGCCCGTTGGTCAAGTGGTTAAGACACCGCCCTTTCACGGCGGTAACACGGGTTCGAATCCCGTACGGGTCATATTAAAAGAGATAGCATAATCTGCTATCTCTTTTTTGTTGTGTAAAAGTGATACTCAAGGTCATTAACGAAATGGCACTTAGAAATATATCATAGCTGGGAAGATCCTAAGGAATTAGTTGTAGAGTTATTAGATACAGTTGAATAATAAAAATTGAAATATGGGTCGCTCAACTAAAGGATACTTTAATTGAGCTTTTTAATATTGAAATTTCTGTATTAGGCGCTACCACAGAAAACAAATAGTATAAATAGAAGAAGCTGTCTTTCAATAGGTGATCTACTGGAGACAGCTTTTTTATGATGCTAACGTTGTCGAGTTTTGTCGGTAAGTCGATATATTGCAAAAATCGCCGATATAATTTGAGTTACGGTCGATAAATTTCAATAATCGCTGATATATTTGGAGTTACAGTCGATATATTCTAAAAATCGCCGATATAATTTCACTTACCGACAAAAACACAAGAAAATCCCTTTCACAATCTAAAGAAAACGCCTCCATTGAAATGGATTCCACACCTATTCCAATAACTTTACACTCTATGTGAAAAAGTTCACAAATAGGTCATAATTTGTGAAGTAATTCACAATAATACGTGCTACAATATGAGTGTAAAGAAGTTAAACAACATTAAATTAGTATTTTAATTAATTACTTAAACAATCATAAAAAATATATGTGAACAATAGAGAGGGGAAATTACCATGAAAAAAGGTATCAATCGTGTAGTATTAGTAGGAACAGGAGCTGTAGGTTGTAGTTACGCTTACTCAATGATCAACCAAGGTGTAGCTGAAGAATTCGTATTAGTAGATGTTAATGAAGCAAAAGCAGAAGGGGAAGCAATGGACTTAAGCCATGCGGTACCATTCTCTCCATCACCAACAAAAGTTTGGAGCGGTAGCTATGCAGATTGTAAAGATGCAGATTTAGTAGTTATCACTGCTGGATTACCACAAAAGCCAGGTGAAACTCGTTTAGACTTAGTTGAGAAAAATACAAAGATCTTTAAACAAATCGTTCGCGGTATTATGGATAGCGGATTCGATGGAATCTTCTTAATCGCAACTAACCCAGTTGATATTTTAACTTACGTAACTTGGAAAGAATCTGGTCTACCAAAAGAGCGTGTAATTGGTTCTGGTACTACTTTAGACTCTGCTCGTTTCCGTTACATGTTAGGTGACTACTTAGATGTAGATCCACGTAACGTTCATGCTTACATCGTTGGTGAACACGGTGACACTGAACTTCCAGTATGGAGTCACGCTACTATCGGTGTACAAAAACTAGAAACAATCTTAGCTAACAACGAACAGTACAAACAAGAAGACTTAGACAAAATCTTCGAAAACGTACGTGATGCAGCTTACCATATCATCGAGCGTAAAGGTGCAACTTATTACGGAATCGGTATGTCACTACTTCGTGTAACTAAAGCAATCTTAAACAACGAGAACAGCGTATTAACTGTATCTGCATACCTTGAAGGTCAATACGGTGAGAAAGATGCTTACGTAGGTGTTCCAGCTGTAATTAACCGTGAAGGTGTACGTGAAATCGTAGAGCTTGAGTTAAATGAGGATGAAAAAGCGAAATTTGCTCATTCTGTAAAAGTATTAAAAGAAACAATGGCACCAGTACTATAATAATAATTGCTAAATAATCCAGAAGTGGGGAACTACTTCTTACTTCTGGATTTATATATAATTTAATATAAATTCCTTTTCCGGTTTCCCTTGTATATCCCCAATATACCCCTTTTGCTGGATCAGGGTCGTTTATAGAAAAGAGCACTCTACTTTGGGTAGAGTGCTCTTTATTATTATCATTTTTTAGGCGTTAATCCTAATTTCTTTAAAATATCTGCCAGTGTACCGCTTTTTGATTTTTCAACAGGTGTTTGTGATTTAGATGCATCGGGACCTTTTTTCAAGAAGTTCTTTTCAACGAAGCGAATATCTTTTTCGTCAACAATACCATCTTTATTTAGGTCACCGTCTTTCACAGATACTCCTTTTTTACCATAGTTGCTAGCGATAATTTCAGCATCTTTTATATCAATTACTTTATCGCCATTTACATCACCTGCAAGGTTTTCATCAAGGCGTGCATAATAATATTGGCCAATTAGCTTACCGTCTTTTTCAGTACCAAGTTTCGTTGTTAGTCGGCTTGTTAAATGCCCTGGTACTTCTACATATAAGTTATAGTCGCGTTTATTAACAGGAAGTCCATTTAGTTTGAAGTATCCGTATTTGTCTAGTGAGCCTTCAAACTTATGACGGTAAGAATCAGTTGCATATACTTTTACGCCAAGCTTTGTATAATCGAATTTCTCATCTAAATAGCCACGTTCATTTAAGAATGCACCAGGTTTAATATTTCCTTCTACTAGTGAGTTTAAAGACATAACTGAGAATGTTTGATCTTGAAGGACACGCATTCTATTTGGCTCTGATTCACCTTGTTTCCAGTAAGCGAACACTGATAAATCTAATTGAGCATTTGCTTCATAAAATTCATCATTTTCTACCTTAAAAGTTATATCAATGAACGGGAAGTCACCATCTAATCCAGCGAAGTTTTTATCATCAATAGCCCCGCCTACTGTAACAGAACCTTCTTCTAGTTTTGATTCATTTATTTTTGCGGTTACCCCTTTTTCAGAAAGGAGTTTTTCAAAAGCAGGATTCAATTTCACATTTGCAAATTTGAAGTTCTTCTCTAGGAATTGTACGTTAAATGCCCCAGCAACGAATTGTTTTACGTGTTTCGCGTTTAGGGTTACTGTGAACTCGTCCCCTTTATATACTTCTTTTTTATCATAACTAGCCTTTGCATATTGAGCTCCTTGCGGGATAAACCAATAATTATTTACACCGCTTGGATAGTCAGGACCTGCAGTTGCATAATCGAAAATATATACGCCTGTGTTCATTGGACCTTCCACTTTAAAGGATTCAGGAGTAATGCCAACTTTAAAGTCTCCGTTTGCATTAATAGGTAAAAACTTATGCAAGTATGGAGAATAGTCATAATACATAACGCCATTCGCTTCTTGCGTAATGTTTAATCCTTTTCCTTTTAAGTAGTCAACGTTTGAATCATACACATTTCCTTTAATCCATAACGCTTTTTTACCATCTTCTACTGTGTAATTTTCTTCATTTAATTCATAAATACCAGGTTTTAATCCAGTTAATTTTACTTCTGGCGGTGTATTATCAATTACGACATAATCACCTTTCACACGTGCTTTCCCAGCTTTATCATAGCCAACAAACTCTATTGTGTAGTCTCCTTCTGGTAAGTTGATTTTCTCATCACCAATTGGTTTGGCAGGGTCATTTGTGAAAGGATACACTTTTCCGTTAAAGAATGAATCTAAGTAGTAATACACATCCGTTTTTAGTCCAGTCGTGTTTAATGTCCCAATGAAGCCGAGTGCTTTATTTGTTTTTGAATCTTTCACGATAAGGTCTAACGTTTCAAGTTCGCTATTTAATTGGAATGCCCCGTGAACATATGATTCACCATATGGATTAAACTTTGATGTATCAGTGGAAATTGCTTTTCTTGATAATATTGCATTTTCAATACCAGGTTCTGATACACGAATAGAGAACGGAATTTGGTACGTTTCTTCTTTATTTTTCGTATTTGTAATATGAATATATCCTTCATATCGGCCTTGTTTTACACCGGCTGGAACATTAATTTTTGCTTCAATTACACCTGATTTGCCAGCATCAAGTGTAATTGTTTCTGGAACAGAAACTTTTACACCGTTTCCGGTAGCGTCGTTAATAGAAGAAGATGCTGGTGTATAAGAAATTTCTGTTTTAAATTCTTTTTTCTCTTGTTTATTATGGTTTTCCACTTTTATATTTCGTTTTTGTTCAAGAGCTTCACCGTCTTTTTGATAGAACTTCCCGAATGCAATGGATCCAGTTTCTTCAGGGACTTCAATTACTTCATCATTTACAACTGTTTTTGTTGTATCTAGCACTTTAAAACTAGTTTCCGTATGAACGGCGTTGTACGCATCTACTCGTCCAGCTCCAACTTCATATACGGAATACTTTTCTTTTAAATCATCAGCTGTGTTCATAAGAGACGCCTTTACATCGAATGGAGAGTATTCTGGGTGTTCTTGTAAAATAAGAGCAGCAACGCCCGCGATATGAGGAGAAGCCATAGATGTTCCTTGCATACGCTCGTAGGAAACGTCATAGTTTTCGCCCTCTTGTGGGTCGTTAATATATTCAGGTACTGTTGAAAGTACAGCAACACCAGGCGCTGTAATATCTGGTTTAATATCATCATTTGATGTAACAGGACCGCGTGAGCTAAAGTCTGCAAGATGATCGCCTTCTGTTTGAATATAACTAAGTTCGTCAAAGGTAAAGGATGTATTACCTTGTTCGATTTGAGCTTTTAGTTTTTCACCGTCTTCTTTCGTTAGGCGGAATACGGGAATGTATTTTGTACTTTCGCCAACATAGAAAGGAATTTCTCCGTCCACATTGTTATAAATAATAACGGCTTTTGCACCAGCTTGTTTTGCATTCGCAATTTTTTCATCAAATGACAGTGTACCGCGTGCAACGAGAGCGATTTTTCCTTTTACATCTTTTTTACTAAACTCGTCAGGCGTACCGATTCCTACCGATTCGATAGATAACGTTTGTCCCTTGAAATCTTCTATTTTATCAGTGAAGTTTTTGCCAAATAAAATCAAGTTAGGGAATTGTACTTGTCCAGCATGACTTGATAGTTTCGGTAAGGAAATAGAGCTATCACTTGCTCCAACCGTAATTGCAAAGGGAGAAGCACCTGGTGATCCGAGTGTTGCTGGATTTGGACCAGAGTTTCCAGCGGCAACGACTGTAACAACACCGGAAAGCATTGCGTTGTTAACAGCGATAGACGTTGGATCAAGCGGATTGTTGCTCTCATCACCTAACGATAAGTTAATGACGTTCATACCGTCAGAAATTGATTTATCGATTGCAGCAATAATACCTGAACTAGCTCCACTTCCGTATGGACCGAGTACACGATAGTTATACAGTTCAATGTCAGGTGCAACACCTTTTACTGCGGAATCTGATTTGTTTTTCTTTTGCGCAGAAACGATACCTGCTACGTGAGTACCGTGGGCTGTGTAGAAGGAAGAGCCACGATCATCAAATTCAGGAGCGCCAGATTGTTGCCACTCTGTATAAGTTGTTTCCATCGGATCTGCATCGTTATTAATAAAGTCCCAACCTTTTACTGAGTTTGGATCTATCTTGCTAGAGTCTTCGCCAGGTTTTGCGCGATAGCCCTTATACACGTCTTTTAGGTCAGGATGATTGTAATCAATACCTGTATCTAATACACCAACTTTAATTCCTTTTCCGGTAATGCCTTCGCTATGTAACTTATCGACCCCAATTTGCGGAATACTATCTGTTAGTTTTTGAGGTGCTTTCTGCTCTGCTTGTTTTGGTAAATTTAGTTTCACTTCATAATCTTTCCAAATACGCTTTACAACGCCAATTCGTAACAATTCTTCTACTGTATTTGCAGGTAACGTCAGCGCAACCCCATTTATCGCATGTTTATAAGAACGTTTAATTTGTACAGACTGGAAATTCCCTGACTTTACTGATGGGCTAAATTGATAAAGGCGTTTTAGTCCTTTTTGAAATTCCTCATGCTCTTGATCAATACGCGCTTTTATATTTTCAGGAGCAGCTTGTAATCCTTTTTCTTTTTGTTTTAATTCATTAATCTTTACTGGAGCTGTTTGAAATTCTACAATGATATTTACTGGTTCCGAACTACTTGTATTAATATCTGGCGAGATAGTAAAACCAGGGTTGACATCTAACGTTTGTAATGCCTGGCGCTGTTCTTTAGAAAGTTTTGATAGTAAAGACTGGGCGTTTGAAGAGTCAATTTGGTTAATAGGATTTTCAGCAAGTACATTGAACGGAAGGGCAGTTGAAAGCAGAACACCAGCCGTTACAATTCCGGTAACAAAACGATTTTTCTTTTTCATGTATAAGCCTCCGATAATTTATATTTTAAAATTTATTTCTCCGTGCCTGGTGTTTGCTCTGCATGGAATGTCCAGTTTAGCTGTAAGGAATCACCCTGGAATTTATTTTGATCTTGTTCGTTGTCTTCAAAGGAGAAGAGCACGTGTAAATAATCTGTTTCACCAGATTTAATACCGTCTATTAAGTTATGACGTTCTAGAGAAGTAGCCACATCTTCAGGTTTCATAGTTTTTAATTCTGATAGTTTTGTTTCCCACAAAATTTCATGATCATCGTTTGGATTAGATGGCTTTCCATCATTCACTAAAAATTTAACGATGATGTGATCGCCTAAATCTTCACCATCATTATTTTTCTTTGCATCTGTAACTTCATAGGATGTTTCAAGTGCTACTTTTGCAATATCCAATGATCCTTTATTTTCAAGTGTGAAATTTTTTCAATAAAGTCACCTGGTTTTAAATCTTTCACATTAACAATTACACTTGGATTAATAGAAAGGTCTAGTGTTCCAGCTTGAAATGAGTTACTAGATGTTTCTGAATCACTGAAGTAGGCGAATACACCGCCGAATGTAAGGGATAAGCCAAGCGTTGCTGTGACAACTCCCATTCCAACCTTTTGTTTTAATGACATAAGAAAGCCCCCTAATTAAATTTTTATAGCGACTGTTCGTAACAAGGATAAATAAGTAAACATAGTAGTCCGCTATGAATTATAGTTACGAAAAGTCGGTGTTCTTTATTGAGAACAAGTATATGCTTATAAATTTTCCATTTCAATACAATTGTGACGAAAAATGTTGAGAAACATTTTTTTATGACAGATTATTTTGTTGCGATTTTAAGTGGAAAATAGGATGAAAAAGAGGATGAAGCTAATAAAATAGAGGTTGAGAAATAAATAGTAAGATGAAAGACTAGTGAAAAATGAAGCGTTTTCAATGAATATTCGTCAAAATTCGATATTTTATATAGAAATGTGAAAAAAATTCAACATTTTTAAGAAAAAAACGTATATTTTTTATAAATTAACAAGGATATTTCAGTTTTTCGCAGAATTGGTAAAGTATAAAAAATTCTGTCATCTTAGTGAGGTGAGCATATTGAGTGTAATAAATTGTGAAGAAGTGAAACGAGATGAGTTTCATACAGAAAAGTACTATGACAGTTATAACATCTTTGGCGCACATATTGTGACGGAAGATGAGATGCGAGGTGTACGATTTACAGTATGGGCTCCTCATGCGAAAGCAATGAGTGTTGTTGGAGATTTTAATGAATGGGATTATGAGCAACATAAGATGCTGCAAGTGACAGAAGAGGGAATTTGGTCCCTATTTATACCGCATATAGAAGAAAGAGAAATATATAAATATGCGATTGAAACGATGGCTGGTGATGTCATTCTTAAGGCAGATCCGTATGCTGTGTATGCAGAAGTAAGACCGAATACGGCATCTGTAGTTTTTGATATAAAGGGATACGAATGGAATGATAAAAACTGGAGTCGTAAGAAAAAGAAAAAATCGGTTTATAAAGAAGCGATGACAGTTTATGAATTACATTTCGGTTCTTGGAAAAAGAAAGAAGATGGAACACTGTACTCTTACAGGGAAATGGCAGAAGAACTCATTCCTTATGTGGTGGAACATCAATTTACACATATTGAAATTATGCCGCTTGTTGAGCATCCATATGATCGTTCTTGGGGATATCAAGGAACGGGATATTATGCAGCAACGAGTAGATTCGGCACACCACATGATTTGATGCATTTTGTCGATGAATGTCATAAATATGGAATCGGTGTCATTTTAGATTGGGTGCCGGGGCATTTTTGTAAAGATGCTCACGGTTTATATTTGTTTGATGGGACACCGACTTATGAATATAAAGATAAAGATGTGCAAGAAAATCCAGTATGGGGAACTGTCAACTTTGATTTAGGAAAGAGGGAAGTACGTAATTTCTTAATTTCAAATGCGTTATTTTGGATGAGATATTTCCATATTGATGGTTTCAGGGTAGATGCAGTTGCGAACATGCTGTACTGGAATAAAGAAGGACAAGAGCAAAGTAATGAGCACGCTGTTTCATTTTTACGAGAGTTAAATGAAGCTGTGTTTGCAGAGGATGAAGATTTTCTTATGACAGCAGAGGATTCAACAGCTTGGCCACTTGTAACAGCTCCAACGTATGAAGGTGGGCTTGGATTCAATTACAAATGGAATATGGGCTGGATGAATGACGTGCTGAAATATATGGAATGTGCGCCAGAGTATAGAAAATATATTCATGATAAAATGACGTTCTCTTTACTATATGCTTACTCTGAAAATTTCATATTACCGCTTTCTCATGATGAAGTCGTTCATGGGAAAAAGTCGTTATTAAATAAAATGCCAGGAGACTACTGGGATAAGTTTGCTCAACTTCGTTTATTATATGGATATTTCTTTACTCACCCAGGAAAGAAATTACTTTTCATGGGAGGAGAATTCGGGCAGTTTGATGAGTGGAAAGACCTTGAAGATTTAGATTGGAATTTACATGATTTTGAAATGCATCGTTATATGCATGATTACTTTAAAGAGCTCATAGCATTGTATAAGCGCTCCAAACCACTTTGGCAGCTTGATCATTCGCCTGAAGGTTTTCAGTGGATTGATGCTAATAATAATGAGCAAAGTATTTTCTCTTTTATCCGCCAAGGGGATAAACAAGAAGATGCGTTAGTTGTCGTATGTAATTTTACGAAAGCTACATATGAAAACTATAAAGTAGGTGTACCAGATTTTGAGTATTATAACGAGATTTTAAACAGTGATGCTGAGCAATATGGCGGATCAGGGCAAGTAAATAAGAAACGTCTGAAGGCGATTCAAGAACCGTTTCATAATCAAGCAGCACATGTAGAAATTACAATTCCACCATTTGGCGTATCCATATTACGACCAGTGAAGACGAGAAAGGGGAGCAAAAAACAAGATGGCTCAAAAACAAAAGTGCGTAGCAATGTTACTAGCAGGGGGAAAAGGTAGTCGATTAAGTGCATTAACAAAAAATTTAGCCAAGCCAGCTGTTCCATTTGGTGGTAAATATCGCATTATTGATTTTACGCTAAGTAACTGCGCGAATTCTGGTATTGAAACGGTTGGGATTTTAACACAATATCAACCGCTAGAACTTCATAATTATATCGGAATTGGCAATGCGTGGGATTTAGACCGAGTAAGCGGTGGAGTCACAGTATTACCTCCTTATGCGGAGTCTTCGGGTGTGAAGTGGTACACAGGTACGGCAAGTGCCATTTATCAAAACTTAAACTATTTAAGTCAATATGAACCAGAGTATGTTCTCATTTTATCAGGTGACCATATTTATAAAATGGATTACAGTAAAATGCTAGATTACCATATTGAGAAAGAAGCGGACGTTTCCATTTCTGTTATTGAAGTGCCTTGGGATGAAGCGAGTCGCTTTGGCATTATGAATACGAACGAAGAGATGGAGATTGTTGAATTTGAGGAGAAACCGCAATTTCCAAGAAGTAATCTTGCATCAATGGGAATTTATATTTTTAACTGGGCGATTTTGAAAGAGTATTTAGAAATGGATGCAAGAAACCCTGAATCTAGTAATGATTTCGGAAAAGATGTGCTTCCGCTTTTATTAGATGAAGGGAAGAAGCTAATGGCGTATCCGTTTGAAGGATATTGGAAAGATGTTGGTACAGTGAAGAGCTTATGGGAAGCGAATATGGATTTACTGCGCGATGAAACATCACTGAATTTAAACGACCGTGACTGGCGTATTTATTCTGTTAATCCAAACGAACCGCCTCAATATATTGCTGAAAAGGCAAGAGTAGAAGAATCACTTATTAACGAAGGATGCGTCATCGAAGGGGACGTGAAGCATTCTGTATTATTCCAAGGGGTGACGGTGGAAGAAGGTAGTATGGTTATTGATTCTGTCGTTATGCCAGGAGCGAAGATTGGCAAAAATGTTGTGATTGAAAGGGCAATTGTTGGATCGGAAATGGTTATTGAAGATGGAACAATTATTCGTCCGGAAAAAAATGTTGACGATGTAGTACTCATTGCTGAAGGGAAATAGAAAAGGGGGATGAAATGAATGGGAGAAAAAATGTTAGGAATTATTAATGCAACGGGAAGTTTTCCTTCCTTAAAGAAAGTAACAGGGCATCGTTCACTAGCGGCGTTACCGTTTGGGGGCCGTTATCGACTCATTGATTTCATGCTTTCAAATATGGTGAATTCTAATATTCATAGTGTGGCAGTTTTTACAAGCCATAAAAACCGTTCACTAATGGATCACGTTGGTTCAGGCAAACAGTGGGATTTAGATAGAAAACGAGACGGACTGTTTTTATTCCCGCCAAATTGCCAATGTGATCAAGATGAATTTGGATCTTTTGCACATTTTAGAAGACATATTGATTATTTTCTAAGAAGCAGAGAAGAGTACGTCGTGATTACGAATAGCCATCTCGTAACAGCATTAAATTTTCAAGCAGTGTTAGAGCGACATATACATACGGCAGCTGATATTACGGAAGTTTGCCATGAAGGGGTTTCGCTTCAAACATACGTGTTAAGGAAACAATTATTGTTAGATTTATTTGAGTCATATAAAGATGTGGAGCAATATAGCTTATTCGATGTAGTGAGAGAAAAGCGCGGAAAATCACTACATATTGCTACATATGAGCATACAGGATATGTAGCTATTATTGATTCGATTGAAAGTTACTATAAACATAGCTTAGAAATTTTGCAACCTGCTATTTGGAAGCAACTATTTAAGAAAGAAGCACCGATCTTTACGAAAGTAAAAGATGAACCACCAACTCGTTATGTAAAGGGTGCAGCTGTGAAAAACACAATGATTGCAAACGGCAGTATTATTGAAGGTGAAGTAGAAAATAGCGTTGTCTCCCGTTCTGTTAAAATTGGAAAAGGTTCAATTGTTCGTAATAACATTATTATGCAAAAGAGCCAAATTGGAGATAATTGTATAATAGACGGTGTTATTATTGATAAAGATGTGAAAATTGGTGACGGTGTTGTTTTAAAAGGAACCGCCGATGAGCCATACGTTGTAGAAAAAGGAAGCGTTCAAAACAGTACGATTAATAGTTATTCTTAAGAAATCAGTGGGGGTTTTTCCTCCACTGATTCAAGTTTTAATTTAAATGAAAACTCGAAGGGAGGAAGCTGCAAGGGAAGTAGTATAAGCTTTTCGTGCAGTGGGACAACAAGTGAATATTTTATTTGCAGTATCAGAATGTGTACCATTTGTTAAATCGGGAGGATTAGCTGATGTAGCAGGTGCGCTCCCAAAAGAGCTAAAAAAATTAGGTGTGGAAGTTCGCATTATACTCCCGAATTATAGTCTTATTCCGCAAAAATTAAGGGACGGATGTACGCTACATAAAGTAATTAACGTCCCGCTTGGCTGGAGAAATCAATATTGCGGAATTTTAAAAGGTGAGCAAGACGGGATTACGTATTACTTAATAGATAATGAATATTATTTTAAGAGGGATTCTCTGTATGGTCATTATGATGACGGAGAGCGTTTTTCTTATTTCTCGAAAGCAGTATTAGAGTGTATTCCTCATCTTGATTTTGAAGTGGATGTTCTTCATAGCCACGATTGGCATACAGCTATGGTAAATTTCTTACTACGTGAAAAGTATCAAGATAACCCATTATATGAGCATATTAAAACAGTATATACGATTCATAACTTGCAGTTCCAAGGTGTATTTCCTCCTGAAGTGATGTACGACTTGCTAGAACTTGGTGATGAATATTTTCATAGTGAGCAGTTAGAGTTTTATGGAAATGTGAACTTTATGAAGGGCGGTATTATCGCTTCTGATCAAATTACAGCAGTTAGCCCGACATATAAAGAAGAAATTCAATATGAATTTTTCGGTGAGAAGTTAGATGGATTGTTGCGAAAATATAATGGTAAGCTTAGTGGCATTGTAAATGGAATTGATACGAGCGTGTATAATCCAGAAACGGATTCGTATATTACTGCTCAGTACGATGCAGATTCATTATATGAAAAGAGTAAAAATAAACGCGCGTTGCAGCGTTATTTTGGTTTGCCGGAAAAAGAAGATACGCCGATTATTTCAATGGTAACGAGATTAACGAAGCAAAAAGGTCTTGATTTAGTACGTACTGTATTCCGTGAAATAATGGAAGAAGATGTACAATGTATTATTTTAGGATCAGGTGATTCGGAATATGAACAATTCTTCGAGTGGATGGCATATGAGTATCCTGAGAAGGTAAAAGTGTACATCGGTTTTAATGAAGAATTAGCTCACCAAGTATATGCGGGAAGTGATTTATTCCTAATGCCATCATTGTTTGAACCGTGTGGACTTGGACAACTTATCGCATTAGCGTACGGTACGATTCCAATTGTAAGAGAGACAGGCGGATTAAATGATACGGTACAATCTTATGACGAAGAAACTGGAGAAGGAAATGGTTTCAGTTTCACGAACTTTAATGCACATGACATGTTACACACTGTTCGTCGTGCAATTGAATTTTATCATGATAAACCGGTATGGGAGCAGCTTGTAAAACAAGCAATGACTGAAGATTATAGCTGGGAAAAATCAGCCCTTGCTTATAAAAAATTGTATAAAAGTCTCATGGAATAACATGTAGGTGGTGAAGAGATGTTTACTCATGTTGAAAGTTTCAAATCAGCTTTTCTAGAAAAGTTAGAGACGATGTATGGTAAAAGTTTCAAAGAATCTACAACTCGTGATCAATACAATACGCTTGGGTACATGGTACGTGAGTATATGAATAGTCAATGGATTGCAACGAATGAAAGTTATCGGTCTGGAGAGCGAAAGCAAATGTATTACTTATCCATTGAGTTTTTACTTGGGCGTTTGCTTGGAAGTAACATATTAAATTTAGGCATCAAGGATGTATGTGAGCAAGGGCTTTCTGAGCTTGGAATTTCGTTGCAACAATTAGAAGAGGTGGAAGCAGATGCAGGTCTTGGAAATGGTGGACTTGGACGGTTAGCAGCCTGTTTCCTTGATTCACTTGCATCTTTAAACTTACCAGGTCATGGGTGCGGAATTCGTTACAAACACGGCTTATTTGATCAAAAAATTGTTGATGGTTATCAAGTTGAATTTCCAGAACAGTGGCTTCTTCATGAAAATGTATGGGAAGTAAGAAGGCATGATCAAGCTGTAGAAGTAAGTTATTTCGGCAATGTTGAACCGCTCTACATTGATGGGCGTTTAGAATTCAGGCATACAAATGCAGAAGTAATTATGGCCGTATCATATGACGTTCCAGTAGTAGGTTATGAGACGAGTACTGTAAATACACTTAGACTTTGGAATGCGGAACCAGTTCCTTTCCCACAAAATTGCAAAGATATTTTGAAATATAAGCGTGAAACAGAGGCGGTATCGGAGTTTTTATATCCAGATGATACGCATGATGAGGGGAAAATACTTCGTTTGAAACAACAGTATTTCCTCGTATCAGCAAGCTTGCAAAATATCGTTCGTATGCATAGAGAAAGATATGGTGACCTTCGTCAATTACATGAGAAAATTGCGATTCATATTAATGATACCCATCCAGTTTTGGCGATTCCAGAACTGATGCGTATTTTATTAGATGAAGAAAAACTAGCATGGGAAGAAGCTTGGCACATAACAACGCAAACGATTTCTTATACGAATCATACGACGTTATCAGAAGCTCTTGAAAAGTGGCCAATTCACATTTTTAAACCGTTATTACCGAGAATTTATATGATTATTGAAGAGATTAATGAACGTTTCTGTCATGAACTTTGGGAACGTTATCCGTATGAATGGCATCGCATTGAAGAGATGGCGATTATTGCGCATGATCTTGTGAAAATGGCTCATTTAGCAATTGTCGGTAGCCATAGTGTAAACGGTGTAGCAAAAATTCATACGGAGATTTTAAAACAGCGTGAAATGCGATTGTTTTATGAGTTTTATCCAGATAAGTTTAATAATAAAACGAATGGAATCGCTCATAGACGCTGGTTAATGAAGGCGAATCCGCAGCTGACGAACCTTATTTCAGAGGCGATTGGAACAGAGTGGAAGAAAGAACCGATTAAGCTTCAAGAGCTACAATTAGTTCAATACGATGCGAGTTTCCAAGAGAAATTTGCAGAGGTAAAACAAGAGCGTAAAGAGATTTTAGCAGCGCGCATTCATCATACAATGGGGATTACAATTGATCCTAATTCTATTTTTGATGTGCAAGTAAAAAGGCTACATGCTTACAAGCGACAATTATTAAATGTTCTTCATATTTTATATTTGTATAACCGTTTGAAAGAGGATGCTAGTTTTACATTTTATCCGCGTACTTTTATTTTTGGAGCGAAAGCATCACCTGGCTATTACTATGCGAAAAAAATTATTAAATTAATAAATGAACTTGCAAGGAAAGTGAATAACGATCCGTACGTAAGCCAATATATGAAAGTTATCTTTCTAGAAAACTATCGAGTGTCTGTAGCGGAAGATATATTCCCAGCGGCCGATGTAAGTGAACAAATTTCAACAGCGAGTAAAGAAGCATCTGGAACAGGCAATATGAAATTTATGATGAATGGTGCGATTACGCTCGGCACGTTAGACGGAGCGAATATTGAAATAAAAGATAGAGTCGGTGATGATAACTGTTTCATTTTCGGCTTAACGGCCGAAGAAGTTCTTCATTACAATCAAAATGGTGGATATCGTGCAAGTGATTATTATCACCACAATGGGCACATTAAAAAGGTAGTAGATCAGCTAACGAATGGTTTCTTTGCACAGTCGGGAGCTGAATTTGAAGCAATTTACGATTCTCTCGTTATTCAAAATGATGAATATTTCGTTCTGCGAGATTTTGGCCCATATGCGGAAAAGCAAGAAGCTGTTGGTAGAGCTTATGAGAACCGAACGAAGTGGCTCGAAATGTCGATTTTAAATATTGCACAATCTGGTCATTTTGCGAGCGATCGAACGATTTTACAGTATAGTAATGAGATTTGGGGTATTGGTAATACAGTTACGCAAATTTAAAGAGATTGCTACGTTGGAAAAGATTATATGAAATTTATATCGGCGATTTTTAAGATATATCAGCGATTCTTAACTTTTATCGGCGGTTTTCACATTTTATCGACCGATACTTAAAATATATCAGCGATTTTTAAGATATATCGATTTACCGACAAAAAATGACACTGATAAATAAACCGAGCTTAAACTTATTAAGCTCGGTTTTCTTTTTTTGCTTAAGAAAGAAATGGGATCGCAGTATATATGATACCTGTTCCATCATATTCTCCTGTCGCAAAGTATGAAAATGTAAAGAAACCTGTAAACGTAAAAATTACAATGAGAAAAAGTGCAAAGATAAATTTTAGCATGTAAGGTCCCCTCATCCAAAAGTAAATTCATATATTATTATAGTATAAGGATATTTAATTTCCAATTGTTTACTGGTTAAAAATGAGAAGTCAGACATGTTTTGTATGTTGTCATGGCATGATTATTTGTAATAGATTTTGTGTTTTTTGTAAAAGTCATGTTGTGATGAACGTGTGCATATTCCCAGTCTTGGTCATTAAAATTTATGTTTCGAGGAGGAAGAAGTGGAACGACATCAAATAAATTGACGAAACGAAAGCTACTAGCTACTTGCAGTTTATAATAATTCCGAAAGGCGATATCTCCCACTTTTGGGGAGGCAAATGTATACAGACCGTACTGTGCGAAGGCAGTGTTTATACGCGCATCGAGTATATGTAGTGTGGCAAGCGCGCCGCCTAAACTATGACCTGTTGCAAGAAGTTTTTTATGGGCTGGTAGTGATACAAGCATATCCATAATAGAATCCCGGCAAGACTCATAAATGGAAAGAAAGCCGTTATGGACATTTCCGCTATTTAAAGCATATGGGTATGGTTTTTGGTTAACGAGTGAATCGATAATCCAGTCTGTATCTGTTTGTGTTCCGCGAAAAGCTACAATAACGGTATCCTCAGATTCTAGTATGAATCCGAACCATTCTGTCGTTTGAATGGTTTTTCCTTGAAAGCCTTGTACATATTGAAAACCATCTGGTATTTCAAAAATCCCATTTTGTTTATATTGTTCATACGTTAACTCACAACAAGAAGCTAACAGTATGGCAGTATCTTTATCAAAGGATAAAGGAGTACGCATTAAGGGAGCCTCCTTAAGAAAAGGTATAGTTCAATATATGCAGTGAGGGACTTGATTCATTCTTTTAGAAAAAAACCTTGAAACTACAGTTACGTGAGGGAGTATGATTTTTGTAAACATACTGTTAGGAGGAGTGTAAGATAAGCAAAAGAGAAGGCTATTCAATTGGTGAGTTTTCAAGGAGAAGAGGCGTGGCTTAACGAAGTGATGGAGTATTATATGATTCGAAGTGGTTTGTATAGTCCACCTAAATAAAAAGAGCCCTATAAGGGCATAGCCACACATCCATCAACTTAAGGATTTAGACTATTCTTAAACTTAAAAGCACGTTACTATTCTCTTATGTTAATGAGA
>NZ_JAQFUL010000089.1:0-19562 GCF_027716265.1 Bacillus cereus group sp. Bc031 | reverse complement strand
TGTTGAATACAGAAATCATCTTCTTGATGCCGCCTAACTTTTTTTAAAATGTCCTTTACAAAGGGTACGGATTAGACTGTTAACTACCTTTTTTATTTACAAATTTGGAATTTCCCAATCAATTTCCCTCTCGCCCATATTAGCTAAAATCGTATTTACTTTAGAGTATGGCTTACTTCCGAAGAAACCACGTCTTGCTGATAGTGGGCTTGGATGTACAGATTCGATAATGTGGTGCTTCGTATTTGTAATTAATTTTTTCTTCGCCTGTGCATGGCGTCCCCACAATATGAAAATAACTGGCTTTTCACGTTCATTTAATAGCTCAATTACGCGATCTGTGAAATGCTCCCATCCTTTTCCCTTATGAGAATTTGCTTCACCTTGTCGAACTGTTAATACAGTATTTAATAATAAAACGCCTTGCTCTGCCCACTTTACTAAATAACCGTTATTTGGAATATCATACCCATATTCATCTCGAAGTTCTTTATACATATTTAACAACGACGGTGGCGTTTTAATACCGGGTTGCACAGAAAAGCTTAAACCATGCGCTTGATTCGGTCCATGATATGGATCTTGTCCTAAAATAACGACCTTTGTATTTTCATAACTTGTATACTCTAGAGCGTTAAAAATATCTTCTTTCTTTGGGTAAACAACATGTGTACTGTACTCTTCTTTCAAAAAATCAGCTAGCTTACGATAATATTCTTTCTCAAATTCTGGTGCCAATAATGGCCCCCAATCATTTTTTAAAACATTTTCCATGCTTTCACTTCCCGTCTAATTAATTCACCATATCCTGTTTTGTAAATACTACAAATGAAATGATAAGGGAAACAACTGCCCAAACCGTTAAATTCATTAAAGAAAACTCCATCGATAAACCTTGTAATGCAGGTAGTTTTCCTGATAGATAATCTGTTAATGATAAATTCACACTAAAAATATATTTCGCACCTTCCCAAGATGTTGCGAACGAGCTTAAAATACCGCCTGCAATTAATGCAGCTAGCATAACGCCCATACCAGCTGGTGTATTACGAATTAAAACAGAGACCATAAATGATATAGTTCCGACAACGATAGCAACAAACCAGGCTAGTCCATACGCCATTAGGATGTATTGCCACTGCGGAATAAGATGTACAAAATTCGTATTTAACGTTTCCTTATCAATAACAAATCCAGTTAAAACAGGTAAATTCCATCCCGAGTATCCAAATACAAGCCCTGATAATACGTAAGCAAACACACCTACAAGGAGCAGTATGAGCGAAATGAAAAATAACATCGTTACGTATTTACTAAGGAGTATTTTCCAGCGCCGAATCGGCCGCGTAAGTAACATCTTCATCGTTCCATCACTTCGTTCTCCTGAAACAATATCAATGGCGACAATCATTACGAGAAGTGGAATAAATAATGTAATTCCTTGCTCAATAAACGCCCTTACAAAAGTTGGTGCGCCCGGTGCCATCGGGTTAATATCATGATCTAAATAATATTGTTGCTGCTCAACTCTTACCTTTAACCAATCACGCCATTCTTCTGGCAACCTAGAATTGTTCAAACGGTTTTGAGAATCAACGATTTGTTGCTGCAGCGAAACTTTCCAATCCGTTGTACCTAGCCTTTTTTGTGTTGTTTCTATTTCACGATACTGCGCATACACGAAGAGCGGGATTAAGATTGCTAAAATAAGCATAACAACAAAAATACGCTTCTTACGATAAATCTTCTCCGATTCGTTTAAAACTAGATTCGCAAATTCACGCATGCTGCTCACCCCTTGTGAGTTCAATAAATAAATCTTCTAGCGTAAATACAAGTTCCTTAACACTATGTACATCTATCCCGTTTTCTACAAAATGTTTATTCCAATTACTTATAGATGCGATATTCATACGGCATAGTAATCGATCACCTTCTATACTCACTTCTCTTACTTCCTCAGCATCTTCTAGCATATCTTTTGCCTTCCCAATCGGCGTAACAATCCATTCTACGCGGTCACTTGCTGTTTTAATTAATTCTTCAACCTTGGCAACTGTTATCATCTTTCCTTTATGAATAATAGCAACGCGATCGCATATCATTTGCACTTCACTTAGCAAATGACTTGAAATAAACACGCTCATATTTTCTTCTTTTACAAGCTTATGTATAAATTCCCTAAGTTCTCTAATCCCTGCTGGATCTAAACCATTCGTTGGCTCATCTAATATGAGCAATTTTGGATTCCCAAGGAGCGCCTGCGCAATTCCAAGTCGTTGTTTCATACCAAGTGAGTACGTTTTTACCTTGTCATGAATTCTTTCATCTAAATGAACCATTTCAGCAATTTCAATAATACGTTCATCTGATATATCACCTAACATACGAGCAAATTGCTTTAAATTTTCCCATCCCGTTAAATATGTATACAACTCTGGGTTTTCAACGATACTCCCAATTTGACGCATCGCTTCTCTAAAATTTTCCTTAATCGAATAACCACCGATAGAAATCGTACCTTCTGTCGCCTTAATCAATCCGACTAACATTCGAATGGTAGTCGTCTTTCCAGCACCATTTGGTCCTAAGAATCCGAACACTTCTCCTTGCTTTACATCAAAGGAAATATTCTCTACAAGAGTCTTCTTTCCAATTACCTTCTTCAAGTCTCGTACGGAAAGTATCGTCGTCATTTTATCCCTCCTTGTTCTAGTTTTAATTTACTTGCTACATTTTGAACTAATCGGTCCGCCATATATGTATACCCTACTTCATTCGGATGAAAATGATCGGAGTATAATAAATCTTTCCCACGGTTTTGGAATAAATCAAATGTCGGCGTAATATACACATTTTTATTATTTACCGCTAATTTTTCTAAAGATGCATTCCAGTCTACAACAATGTTTGAAGCCCCCTTTAAATCTTCTACATCTTCAAAAGGATTATATAAACCTAGCCAAAAAATAGGGCTATCTGTATTTAATTTACGAATTTCTTCTATAATTTTCTTCGCTTCATTTTGGAATGTTTCTGTATCAGGACGATATGTTTCTAAATCTATCTTTCCAAGCGATTCCCAGCCTGGAAATAAATCATTTCCTCCAATCGTTAAAACGATTACATCTGCTTGTTTAATTGAATATTGAGCGCCACTACTTTCAATTTGTTTTAATAAATCGGGCATTTTTGCACCACTAACTGCTAAATTTGTTAATGCAATTTTTTGCTTATAATCTTTTTGTAAATCCTCTTTCATTCGCCCAACATAGCCAATTCCTTCTTTATCACCAACGCCACGCGTCAATGAATCACCTAAACTGACGATTTGTAACGTTCCCGTTTTCTTTTTCTCTTTTGCCACTACATCGGTCTTTTTAATTAAATTTGAAGCTTTCGGATTTAATACATCATTTACACCTGAAACAAAGCCATATGCAAATAAACAGAAAGATGCAATTGTAATGAGTAGAATTACTTTTACTACTTTTGATCTCATATCAAAACCCCTTTTAGCCCTCATAGATTGTCCATAATTATACCAAACGCAATTTTGAAAAGCGATTTTCATACCTTATCTATTATGTTGTTTCCCTTTGTACGAATTCTGGCAATAACTCTACGTGCTTTACATCTATTTGCTCATCATTAATCTTTTCATATAATAATTCAAATGCCTTCACGCCAACATTTTTACTAGAATATGAAATCGTCGTAATGCCTAAAATGTCTGCTACATCTTGATCATCACAACCGATAATCGTAACATCTTCTGGAATACAAATTCTTTGTTTTTTCGCCTCCGTTACCATTCCCGCTGCAATATGGTTACAAGATACAAGAAACGCAGTTGGCTTTACTGACATAGAGGCCCACTCCCTAATTACATTACGCCCATCTTCCACCGTAAAACAGCCTTCAAACTTCCAAGTTCCTATCGGTTTTTCAGCAATCTGTTGAAGTGAATCCGCATATGCTTGTTTTCTTCTCTGGCTATTAATGCTATTACTTCTTCCAATGCAATACCCAATACGTGTATGACCAGCATCTATTAAGTTTTTCATCCCTTGTGAAAACACTTTATAGTAATCAACATGTACACTTGAAATGCATTTTGAATCTATTTCTTCACACATAACAATCGGGCCGAATTTCGTATATTCTTCAAGCTTCTCCTTACTATTTGCCCGAGAACATATAATAACCCCATCAAGCTTTTTCATTTTTAACATATTCAAAATTTCTAATTCTCTTTCCTCGCTATAATTCGTCTGACAAAGCATCATATTATAATTATTCTTTGCTGTTTCCTTTGATATTCCCTCAATAATGGCACTATAATATTGATCATTAACGTGCGGTAATAAAACGCCAATTACATTCGTTTTTCCTTTCACTAAATGAATTGCATTCACATTTTGCGTATAGTTTAATTCTTCTATAATTGCTAAAATTTCTTTTCGCTTCTGTTCATTCACATATGGATGATTATTTAGTACACGTGAAACAGTTGAAACAGATACCCCAGCAAGTTCAGCAATCTTTCTTATATTCGTCATCTCATTTTCCCCTTCTCACAAAAATTCTCCCTTGACCTGGTAAGCTTTCCACAATATATCCTTTCCTAGCAAATACTTTTTGAAAGGATATACAACTATGTTTCGACTCAAATTAGAACATATATTTTTCATTAGCGGTCTACTTATTCTCGCCATCGGCATTAATATGATGACGACAATTACTTCCTTTGGACTTAGCCCTTATGATTCCTTCTTTATTGCACTATATCAAAATTTCGGGATAAGTATCGGTTTTTGGATTTTCATGATTAACTTTGCTTTTACCCTTATCGTACTCTTTTGGAATAAAAAACAAATTACGATTGGTACAATTGTAACAATGGTTCTTATTTCTCTTTTTGTTGATTGGATCGGTTCCATTACAACTATTATGGACGCTATCCGTTCTCTTCCAAAATATATAACACTTATTTGGGGAAATCTATTCGTTGGAGCTGGAATTGGTCTTTACGTCTCTACAAATCTTTGTGCAGCACCTCAAGAAGCCTTCGTTTTAACAGTTGCTGAGAAAAAGAAATGGACATTTAGAAGAACGGAAATTTCGTTAGCATTCTTATTTTTAACATTAAGCTTCTTATTAGATGGACCTATCTATTTTGGGACAATCATTTTATCCTTTACAACAGGCTGGATTATACAAGCATTTATTCAAGTTGGTACGAAGGTTTTAAATAGAAAAGAGCCTATTAAGCAAGCTGCTTAATAGGCTCTTTCTGTTTTATGATACGAGATGCTACTTCGCATCTCCTTCAATTCGATAATTTGCCTTCACACAATCTATTTCTTCATACCCTTGCAACGTATGTAGAATATAATCATAATCAGCAAGAGACGCACGATGCGTTACAATTACAATTTCAGCTTTTCCTTTCTCTTCAAGTGGCATTTGAATAATTTTTTCAAAGCTAACGCCACGCTCAGAGAATAACGAAGTAATTTTTGCAAATACACCAATTTCATCTTTCACATGAAGTCTTAAAAATTTCTTCACAACAATTTCGTCTGGCTCTTTTAATACTTTTTGATATTGCGGGACTACAGCACTATTTCCTGTTACCCCTAATCTAATATTTTGCATTACAGCTACTAAATCGGAAACAACAGCTGTTGCTGTCGGTAAACTTCCTGCACCTGGTCCATAAAACATCGTTTCTCCAACTGCTTCACCATACACATATACAGCGTTATATTCATTTTGCACGGCCGCAAGAGGATGTGTATTTGGAAGTAAAGTCGGTTCAACTGTAACCTCTAATTTTTCACCATCTCGCTTCGCAAGACCGATTAGTTTAATCGTGTAACCTAAACTCTTACTGTATTCGATATCTTCCTCTGTAATAGAAGTAATCCCTTTTACCTTCACATCTCCAAGCTCTACATTTGTAGAGAAACCAAGGGTAGCCAAAATTGTCATTTTTCTTGCTGCATCTAAACCTTCTACATCTGATGTTGGATCCGCTTCTGCAAATCCAAGTTGCTGGGCTTCTTTTAACACGTCGTTATATGCTCTCCCTTCATCTGACATTTTCGTCAAAATAAAATTTGTCGTTCCATTTACAATTCCCATTACTTTCGTAATAAGATCTGAAGAAAGTCCCTCTACAATACTTCGTAAAATCGGAATCCCTCCGGCTACACTTGCTTCATAAAACAAATCTGCTTTATTATCTTTTGCTACCGCTAATAGTTCCGCTCCATGTAACGCCATTAAATCTTTATTAGCAGTCACAACATGCTTCCCGCTTTGTAAAGCTTGCAAAATATATGCTTTTGCATCATCAATGCCACCCATTACTTCGATGACAACGTCAATGTTTGGATTGTCTAAAATTTCATTTGCATTTTGCGTTAATAGAGTAGAAGGTACCTCTACTTCTCTCTCTTTTTCAATATTTTGTACTAGCACTTTCGTTACTTTTACAGGACAACCTACTTGGTGTATAAGTCGCTCTTGGTGATCTGTAATGATACGAACTACCCCGCTACCAACTGTCCCAAGACCTAATAAGCCAACTTGAATTTCTTTCATAATACTGTCCACCCCTCAAAAATTGTGTTTAGATGAAATTATATGAGTAAAAAATCTGAAAAACAATGTTTTTGGAACATTCGGAAAAATAAAAGTTAATCTTTACAAAGAAAACGTTGCCACGTGCGACACAATCTTTTTTTATAATACATAAGGGGTTTCTTGATACACGTAATAATTTAGCCAATTAGAGAATAATAGATTTCCATGGCTTCTCCACCTTACAAGCGGCTTCTCATTTGGATTATCATGCTTAAAATAGTTTTTCGGCACATCAATATTTAACCCTTTGTCACGATCTCGTTCGTATTCTTGCTTTAACGTATCACAACTATATTCACTATGACCGAGCGCAAACACTTGTCTTCCTTCTTGCCCAATAACAAGATGAACGCCCGCTTCCTCAGAGTTGGCTAATAACGTTAACTCCTTCACTTCTCTAATGTCACTCTCTCGTACTTCCGTATGACGAGAATGCGGGGCAAAAAATAACTCATCAAACCCTTGTAACAATTTCACATGTTGCTCACGAACTTCATGTTCAAATACACCAAACATTTTTTCCTTAAGAGGATACTTTTGAACGCCATAATGATGATACAAACCAGCCTGTGCCCCCCAGCAAATATGAAGCGTAGATGTTACATTCGTTTTTGAATACTCCATAATACGTTTAAGCTCTTCCCAATAATCTACCTCTTCAAAAGAAAGGGTTTCAACTGGTGCTCCTGTAATAATGAGTCCATCAAATTTCTCATTCTCAATATCACGGAATGTTTTATAGAAACTCGTTAAATGTTCCTGTGCAACATTACGAGACAAATGCGATTCCATATGAAGTAAATGAACATCTAATTGCAACGGTGTATTTCCAATTAAACGAAGTAATTGCGCTTCTGTTTCTTGCTTTGTAGGCATTAAATTTAATATAGCAATTTTCAATGCCCGGATATCTTGTGTTTCTGCTCGCTCTTTTGTCATTACAAAAATATTTTCCTCCTGCAACACTTTGCGAGCTGGCAAATCTTTATCAATTATGATCGGCATGTTGTTTGCCTCCGACTAGCGCTGCTTCTAAATCTGCAATAATATCCGAAACATCTTCTATACCAACTGATAAACGAATTAAATCTGATGTGACGCCAGCTAAGCGCTGATCTTCGGCACTTAATTGTCTATGCGTTGTACTAGCAGGATGTATAACGCAAGTTCGCGCATCAGCCACATGCGTTACGAGAGTTGCTAGTTTTACATTTGAAATAAATTCTTTTGCTGCTTCTAATCCTCCCTTAATGCCGAATGTTAAAACACCACTAGCACCTTTTTTCAAATACTTTTGTGCTAACGAGTAATTTTCATTACTATTTAATCCCGGATAGTTCACCCATTCAATACGTTCATGATCAGCGAGCCACTTAGCAACTGCAAGAGCATTTTCACTATGACGCTCCATTCGTAAATGCAATGTTTCTAAGCCGATATTGCTAATATACGCATTAAATGGGCTCATACAGTTTCCGTAGTCTCTTAATAATTGAACACGTGCCTTCACAATATAAGCTGCTGCGCCAAAATTTTGAACGTAACTTACGCCGTGATAACTTGGATCCGGTTCAACTAGTTCAGGATATTTCCCGTTTGTCCAATCGAAGTTCCCTCCGTCAATTACAATGCCACCTAACGAACTTGCATGACCATCAATATATTTCGTCGTAGAATGAACGATAATATTTGCTCCATGTTCAAATGCTTGGCATAAATAAGGAGTTGCTAATGTATTATCCACGATAAAAGGTACTTCCAACTCTTTCGCTGCATCTGAAAGTTCTTTGAAATTTAAAACGTTCATCGCTGGATTTCCTAGCGATTCTGCATAAACGAGTTTCGTCTTATCATTAGCAAGGGCCACAATTTCATCAGCAGTTAAATTCGGATTAAAGAATGTAACATCGATACCAAGTTTACGCAAACTCACTCCAAATAAATTAAACGTCCCGCCATAAACTGTGGAAGAACAAAGCAAGTGGTCTCCGCTACTACAAATATTTAAAACAGCAAGCATAATAGCAGCTTGCCCAGAAGCCGTTGCAACAGCACCTACACCACCTTCTAAATCCGCCAGCTTTTGCTCAAATGCAGCTAAAGTAGGATTTCCAATACGCGTGTAGATATATCCTTCTGCCTCTAAATTAAATAGCGCTGCTAAATCATCTGAAGTATCGTATTTATACGTTGTACTTTGATAAAGCGGTAAAACACGCGGTTCACCATTCTTTGGCGTATAGCCACCTTGCACACAAATCGTTCCTTTCCCCCATGATTCTCCCATCTCTTATTCTCCTTTCTTTTATACAAAATAAAAAACTGCCCCTTTCCTGAAAACAAGAAAGGAGCAGTTTGAAAACACGCTCTAAAGGCTCTTTCTTATCTCTCAGGGTTATTACCTGCAGGATTTGGCACAATTCCGTTATACGGCTGTTGCCAAGGTTTCATCGGGCCTGTCCCTCCACCTTTTCTTGATAAGACTATGCAATTACCGTTGATTTTATAGCAATAATTTCCTAATGTCAATTGGTTTTTCTGAATGTTCTAAATTAAATACAAAGAACTTAATGTACATAACAAAAGAAATATATTCTATATCCATTTGAAAAAGACCTTTTAAAACCTCCGCTTAATTTACTATTACCAATGCTTGGGGCAGCTACTATCGGAAATGCATTTCCACTTCCAAAACATAACGAAACTACAAATTAAAAAAATAGGCAGTGTGGACAAAAGTTCCACTGCCTATTCTCATTACACATGTTGCTTCAATAATGCATATAACTCCTCAAAATTATGCACTTCATATGTCGGTATAATCCCACTATCATTTAATTTCCTTTCTGGATTAAACCAACAAGTATCAATTCCCGCTACATATCCACCTTTCATATCAGCGCTTAACGAATCCCCAATAATGAGCCCTTCTTCAGGAACAAAGTTAGGAATCCTTTCAAAAACATAATCAAAATACTCTTTCATCGGCTTTTGATAACCTGTATCTTCAGAAACGAAAATATCTTGAAACAAGGCATGTAACCCTGCATTACGTAATCGTTTATCTTGCGTCTTAGAAATACCGTTTGTCACTATATATAAATCGTACTCACTTTGAATTTGATTTATAAATTGTAAAGCACCTTCCATGAGCTGATTTCCTTCTTCTAAGTAACTGCGATAATTATTTTCGAATAATATCCCATCTACTTCTTCCCCGTATTCTTTAAACAAAATTGAAAATCGTGTATTTACAACTTCATCACGATTTATTTCACCTTCTTCAAAAGCAGTCCAAAGACTTTTATTAATTTTTTTATATTGCGCTTCAATCTCGCTAGTTAGAGACATCCCTTTCTCTTCAAAAAGCATACGTAATGCCGATCTTTCTGCCTTTTGAAAATCCAACAATGTATCATCTACATCGAATAATAATGTTTTATATTTTTTCATAAGCCCTTCACACTCTCTTTTCTACAAAAACAAATTTACGTAAATCGTATCATTCTTTCTTGTAAAAATAATAGGAGATATCTCATACTAAACATGAGGTGAAAACATGAAAGTCAGCAGAAATAACGAAGAAATCTCTCATTACATACAAACTTACAATTTCCATACTCTTTTTTCTTTTGATATCTTACCATATGCTGAACTACATTCCTTTCAGAAGAGAGAAAAGATATGTAATGAAGGGGTCGATGTTCCTTATCTTTATTACTTAATTTCTGGGAAAGCAAAAATATATATGAGTCACAAAAACGGAAAGGTCTCCTTGATTAACTTTATTCAGGCACCTTCGTTCATTGGGGAATTAGGATTAATTGGCGTAGAATCTGTTACGAAAACGGTGGAAGTAATTGAAGAGTGTATATGCTTAGCGCTTCCTCTTAAAGATTGTCAGCATCTTTTGTTACAAGATGCTACCTTTCTACAGAAACTATGCAAATTTATCGGTGAGAAAACCATTACCCGAACAGAAAGTTATGCTAAAAATAATAGTTATCCGTTCGAAAATCGATTAGCGGCGTTTATTCTATTAACAGAACAAAATAACAGTTATATAGAAAAACATACTGAGGTTTCGGAATACTTAAATTTTAGCTACCGTCACCTTTTATATGCATTGAACCAATTTTGCCAACAAAATTACTTAAAGAAAGATGGAAGAACCTATTACATACAAGATCGAATTCAGTTAGAAAAACTAGCTGACGAACTTAAAATATAAAAAAGTAGCATTAACGTTTATCTGTTAATGCTACTTTTTTGAGTGACGATTCTATTTTCAATTAAAATTTACTTGCTACTTTAGCTGCTTCTTCAAGACCAGCTGTAATGATTTCTTCTGCTTTATCTGGGAATTGGTTATGTCCTTCAATAACTACTGTTTCCATGTTTGTTGCGCCGAAGAAGCCCATCATGCTTGCTACATATTTAACAGCCATTTCTACTTCTGCTGCTGGACCTTCAGAATATACGCCACCGCGTGCGTTTAATAATGCAATCTTCTTATCTCCAATTAGACCAACTGGACCTTCTGGCGTATATTTAAACGTTTTACCAGCACGGTTTAAATAATCAATATATGTGTGTAGTACCGCTGGAATCGTTAAGTTCCATAATGGGAAACCGAAAACGACTTTATCAGCTTCTAGAAATTGATTTAAATACTTATCAGCAACTGCTACTGCTTTTGCTTCCTCTTCAGTTAAATCAAACCCTTTACCAGCTTTGAATGTACCATTAATCATATCTACGCCTACATATGGTAATTCTTCTTTATATAAATCAAGTTCTACTACTGTATCGTTTGGATGCGCTTCTTTGTAACTTGCTAAAAACGCTTCATATAATTTTACACTAACTGCTTGTTCCGCTGGACGGTTGTTTGCTTTTACGAATAAAACTTTTGTCATTATGTTTTCCTCCTAGTACTAACTCTTCTGTTGTTATATGCTTTCAAAAAAGGTATCCCTTGTAATTGTTGTTTTGTTGCTTACAAACATATTTTATCTTTATATCAAGACAATTTCGTCCTCACATAGACGTATTTTTCCATAAAAAAAGTCCACCTTCTAAAGGCGAACTAGGTCTTACGACTTTCGTCTTATACAATTCCATTTTTTACTGCATATAATGCTGCTTGCGTACGATCAGATAAATTCAACTTACTCAAAATACTACTTACATGAGCTTTTACCGTTTTTTCCGTAATAACTAAAACAGAAGCGATTTCTTTATTACTCATCCCTTTCGCTAATAGCTGCAATACTTCATATTCTCTCGCTGTTAACACATCCACTTGAATAGAAGGCTCTTCTTCCTTTTCTTCTACAGGTAATGTTTGAGAGAGAAGAGCATTTGCTATATCAGGATGTAATTGAATATTACCTTTATATGCACTTCGAATAGCCTCAACAAGCTGATCCGGTTCTACATCTTTTAAAATATACCCGCTTGCTCCAGCCCTTAATGCTGGTAACACATGCGCCTGATCAGAAAAGCTAGTTAATACAATTACTTTCACATCCGGGTATTCTTTTTTAATACACGCTGTCGCCTCAACACCATCCATTTCGGGCATATATAAATCCATTAGTACAACATCAGGATTCGTCTCCCCTACTTTCATTAGTGCCTCTTTCCCTTTACTTGCTTCTCCAACTAACTCTATATCTTCCTGTGTACTTAAGAAAAATGCTAATCCTTTTAAAACGACTGTATGATCATCAACTAACAATACTTTTATTTTCACAAACTTCCCTCATTTTCACATCATAATGGTACGTTTACTTTTACACTTGTCCTTTTCTTATTACTTACAATTTTAATTGTTCCACCGACTAATTCTACTCTTTCTCGCATCGTAGTCATGCCAAGTGATTTCTTCTCTTTTATATCCTTTTCTACAAAGCCGGTTCCTTGATCGACTATTTCTAATGATACATTCTTCTCCGTCACTTTGAAATAAATCGTCGCTTCTCTAACATTTGCATGCTTACTTACATTATTTAAAGCTTCTTGTCCAATTCTCCATAGCGCTTCCTCTACTACGCGTGGCAAATCACGGACACCTGTAACTTGTTCTCGAATTTTCAATCCCAAACTTTCACCATATTGCTTTAAAGCTGGTAATAATCCTTTCTCCAAACCCGCTGGACGTAATTGCCAAATTAATGTCCTCATTTCTTTTAAAGCTCCTTGCGCTAGTTCACGCATGTCATGCAAAGATCGATCCACTTTTTCGTTTTGACCTTTTAAAACCGCCTCAGCGCCTTTTGTCATAAAGGTTAACGAAAATAGCTTTTGTGAAACGGAGTCATGTAAGTCCCTTGCTAATCGATTTCTTTCTTCCATTCGTACGAGTTCACGTCGTTGCTCATTTAACCTTAAATTTTCTATCACGAAAGAAATATGATTTGTTATTGCTTGAAGTACATCTAACGTATTTACATCAAATTCACCATTATTTGAACTAACACATAAAACACCAAATATGTGAGTTTGAATCTGTATTGGGGTGGCGATAACCGTCCTATTAGAGGAATTTTTATGACTGATTTGATCGTTTAATAAAATAGGTTCACCTTTTTCTAACGCTTCTTTCGCCGCTTCTTTTATATCCTCCTGCCATTCTTCCTGGCAATAAGATGCCCGCAAGGATAATTCTTTCTCTTCCCTAATAAAGAATGCGACTTGATTCCACTGAAACACTTCACCTAATTGATCTACAACTTTTTCAGGCAATATATTAAATTGATGAATCGTTCTTAAAACTTGAATGAACCGTTCTAATTTCACATAATAATGTGCTCTTCGCTTTTCATTTTCATATAACTTTGCTCGTTTTAAAGCCGTTCCAATTTGGAAGGCAACTGATTGAAGCAATACTAATTCTTCTTCTGAAAAATATGTTTTACCTGGGCTTGCCACATTTAACAAACCAAATTTTTCTCCTCCAGCCTTTAAAGGAACAGTAGCATGATGAAGAACTCCTTCTGTATCTCCCCAATTATATTCAATTGCATTATTAATTCTTTTACATTCAATAATATTAACAGCTCGTTCTAATTTTCCATCCACAAAGCCACGTAAACACCAACATTCCCCTTCACACATCGGACGTTTGTTTTCATATGTAAGTGCCTCTGGTAATTGATAATCAATTAATTTTGTATACCTACCATTTTCATCCGCAAGAAATATCCATCCTGTCGTTAAACCTGTTACACTCAGCAATTTTTCTAGTACTGCTTGCAATACATGATATGTATCATTTGATGTATTTAGTGTTTCTGCAATCTCTTTTAATATAACTAATTCATTTGTACGATTCTCTTGAAACATAATTCGTCTCCTACATACAAGATTTTACATAGTTCCTAACATAAATCATCTACTTTTCACTTTGTACTTATTCGTAACATTGATATAATGGTGAAAACATAGTTTTCATTATATCACCTGAGGGGGCTTTTCATAATGACATTAAATAAAGCACTTACTATCGCTGGTTCTGACACAAGTGGCGGTGCTGGTATACAAGCAGATTTAAAAACATTCCAAGAACTTGGTGTGTACGGAATGACATCTCTTACGACAATCGTAACGATGGATCCACATAACGGTTGGGCACATAACGTATTCCCCATCCCAGCTTCTACATTAAAACCACAATTAGAAACGACAATTGAGGGCGTTGGCGTAGATGCTTTAAAAACAGGTATGCTTGGATCAGTAGAAATTATTGAAATGGTTGCAGAAACAATCGAAAAACATAATTTCAAAAATGTAGTAGTTGACCCTGTTATGGTATGTAAAGGTGCTGATGAAGCATTACATCCTGAAACGAATGATTGCTTACGTGACGTTCTTGTTCCAAAGGCATTAGTTGTCACACCAAACTTATTTGAAGCTTACCAATTAAGTGGCGTAAAGATTAATTCTCTTGAAGACATGAAAGAAGCAGCGAAAAAAATCCATGCTTTAGGTGCGAAGTATGTCCTAATTAAAGGCGGTAGCAAGCTTGGTACCGAAACTGCAATCGACGTCCTATATGATGGAGAGACATTCGACATTCTAGAATCAGAAAAAATTGATACGACAAATACACACGGCGCAGGTTGCACATATTCTGCTGCAATTACAGCAGAACTTGCAAAAGGAAAACCTGTGAAAGAAGCAGTAAAAACTGCTAAAGAATTTATCACAGCTGCTATCCGTTATTCATTCAAGATCAACGAATACGTAGGCCCAACACATCACGGTGCATATCGTAAATTCGTTGTATCAAAAGAGCTTGTCTAACCTATAAATAAAAACACCCACAGAGTGTGTATTTTCCCTCTCTGTGGGTGTTTTTATTTATAAGCTCTTCTGGTCATCTTATCTTTAAGATGCAGAACTAACCTGATTTCTACCATTTCTTTTGGAGTAATATAATGCATCATCAGCAGCTTGAATAAATTGCTCTGGTGATTGTTCATATACTGAAATCCCTACTGAAACTGTAATTTTTATTTTTGTTCCATCTAACAATTGGAATGAATGTTTTTCAACAGCTGCGCGAACTTGTTCCCCCATACGCATTCCGTAAGCTAATCCCTTCTGCGGTATAAGAAGCGCGAACTCCTCTCCATCCTTTCGAAAAGCCAAATCTGGAAACATTGAAACTTCTCGTAAAATACGCCCTATTTGTTTTAATACTTCATCTCCTGCAGGATGCCCGTACGTATCGTTTACAGACTTAAAATGATCAATATCTATAAGTAGTAAACAAAGTGAATCATTTTTCATGCGCTTATTACCAATATGATGATTCATTTCTAAATCAAACTGCCTTACGTTTCCTAACCCTGTCAATGCATCTATCGTTGCATATTGCTTCATCTTTTGAAATAACTCATTGGATTGCAATACATAATTCGCGCTTATAAATGTGATATATGCTGCAACACTACTACAAACTAAATATAATGCTACTATAGACATATCCTTAAACAGCATAGAAAGTGGCACCGCTAAAATAAATAAACTATATACATTAAACCAGGTCCATCTTGTAAACATAGAAACTTTCATCCGCCAAATGAAAGTAACCCCAATACCTATCAATACAATAGTATAACAAGCCAATTCAGAGGCTAAAGAGTACTCGGTTAAAAATAATCGGGTAATTAAAATAATCGTAACTGTTATACTACTAGCTATCGGCCCTCCGATTATAATTGCCAAAATAACTGCTAAATAACGTAGATCCAACATAATATTTTCAATATGTACACCAAAATACATCAACAGTACACTTAATATTCCAGTAAAAATACCAACTACACATTTCTGCCAAAAAGAGAACTCTTCTTTTAACGGTTTATCTCTTAAAAGCTGACCTCCAATAAAAATAAAGGAAAGAATAATTGTTGTATTTACAAATAAGTCCCTTAACATAAAATAATCTCCCTACTTTTCTATCTATCCCTTTCCTTATTTTATTGTATACGAAATGCCTATAATTCCCAAAGTTTTTTATATATTTTTTGCTGTTCCACGTGAAACAGCAAAAAAATAAAAAGGACGCAAATTCGTCCTTCTCATTAACAACAGCGTGATATTTTTCCACCCTTTGCATTAAATCTAGCTTCTTGCGCTTCTGCAAAAAATTGTTTTTGACATACAACTTCTTCTTCTGGATGATGCTTTTTCATATGCTCTACATATGTTTCATAGCTTGGTACCCCAACAAGTAAGCTAATAAAGTGTTTCCTTTGTCCCCATACTTGCCGTAGTCTTTTAAGCATAGTTCCTCGACTCACTTTCATCTTTAGGGATATATGGTGCCTCTTTTAGCGGCATCGGCTTATTTCTTAATACTTGAATCCAAATTCGAATTGCAGAAATTAATACAGCGATTACAACGATCATAAAAATCCCACAAAGTGCCGCATCAATATAATCATTGAAAATAATTTGCTTCATTTGGGCAACATTTTTAGCTGGCGCTAACACTTTCCCTTCATCTAACGCTCCTTGAAACACCTTTGCGTGGGATAGAAATCCTATTTTAGGGTTTTCATGAAATAGCTTTTGATACCCCGCTGTCATCGTTACAATAAGCAATCCGACAGTTGGAATAAGCGTCACCCAAACATATGCCTTTTTTCCCATTTTGAATAAAATTGTCGTTCCAAGTAATAATGCAATACCTGCTAACATTTGATTTGCAATACCGAAAAGTGGCCATAATGTATTAATTCCACCAAGCGGATCAACTACCCCTTGATATAAGAAATAACCCCATCCTAATACACATAACGTTGTAGCTATTACATTCGCTAATGTAGAATCCGTTTTCCCAAATGGCTTATATACATGCCCTAAAATATCTTGAATCATAAATCGGCCGACACGCGTTCCAGCATCAATTGTTGTTAAAATGAATAGTGCTTCAAAGAGAATCGCAAAATGATACCAAAATGCCATCATGGCCGTTCCACCTATTACTTGTGAGAAAATATATGCCATACCTATCGCTAACGTTGGTGCACCACCTGTACGTGATAAAATCGTTTGCTCTCCAACGTTTACAGCGAGATCTTTTAGTTCATTTGGTGTAATAGCAAATCCCCATGAGGAAATAACTTGAGCTGCCTGCGAGACATCTGTACCGATAAGTGCTGCAGGACTATTAATTGCAAAATACGTTCCCGGTGTTAATACACAAGCTGCAATCATCGCCATGGCTGCTACAAACGACTCCATTAACATTGCTCCATAACCGATTGGCTGTGCGTGTCCCTCTTGCTCAATCATCTTCGGCGTCGTACCTGATGAAACAAGAGCATGGAATCCAGATACTGCACCACAAGCAATAGTAATAAATAAGAACGGGAATAAGTTTCCAGAGAACACAGGACCAGTTCCATCAATAAATTTTGAAACTGCTGGCATTTGTAAATCTGGTGCTACAATTAAAATACCGATTGCTAATCCTACAATTGTTCCGACTTTTAAAAATGTACTTAAATAATCACGTGGTGCTAAAAGCATCCAAACTGGTAATGCCGATGCGATAAATCCATATACAATAAGCATTATAGCAATTGTTTCTCCGCTAAACGTGAATATGCTTGCAAGCGCTGGATTTTCCGCTACATACTGCCCTCCAATAAGAGACAGTATAAGTAGGATAATTCCAATTACTGACCCTTCACCAACCCGTCCAGGCCTAATGTAGCGCATATATACTCCCATTAAAATAGCAATAGGAATCGTTGCTGCTATCGTAAACATTCCCCAAGGGCTTCCGACAAGCGCCTTTACTACTACTAATGCTAATACCGCTAATAAAATAATCATAATGCCTAAAATACCAATCATTGCAATAAGTCCTGTAACAGGACCAATCTCATCTTTAATCATTTCACCGAGAGATTTACCATTACGTCTCATCGAAGCAAATAAAATGACAAAATCTTGCACAGCTCCGGCGACAACTACCCCTACAATAATCCATATTGTCCCTGGCAAATATCCCATTTGTGCCGCCAAAATCGGTCCTACTAAAGGACCAGCCCCAGCGATTGCTGCAAAATGATGCCCAAATAATACCCATTTATTTGTCGGAACATAATCTTTTCCATCATTTAATGTATGAGCTGGCGTTTGTCGATTATTATCTAAACCGAATACCTTTCTCGCTATAAATCTACTATAAAAGCGATAAGCAACTGCATACACACATACCGCAGCTACTAAGAGCCATACAGCATTAATAGTTTCACCTTGTGATAAAGCTATTACACCAAAAGCCCCGGCTCCTACTGCTGCAATAACTCCCCAAAGTAAAATCGACTTCAATGTTCTCACATACAATCCCCCCAATACTATTTCTTAGTGGGATTGTACTAAATTTTCTGAATATTTAACTTGAATCCTCCCTATCATGAAGGATTTTTAGTTTATCATGTTAAAAAATTCGCATTATCTGCTATAATTCAATTTTATTTCGAAGTCGTTTCACATAATTACGACTTACTGGAATCGGTTGCTCATCATATTTATCTAAATACAGATTATATGTGCCATTATAGTAAGGCTTTAACTCTTTTACATATGACATATTAATTAAATAACTTTTATGTACACGTAAAAAATCATATGCATTTAGCTTATTTTCTAGCTCCTGGAGTGTATATGTTGAAATATACTGATTATTTGTTGTATAAATTGAAACTGTTTTGTTTTCCTTATTTTTGCTTACATATACAATATCTTCAGGGAAAATATACCGAATCCCCTCTTGACCTTCTATCGGTAGTTTACGCAAATAGCTCTTTGCTTTCTCACCTTGCTCTTTAGCCATTCTATATAAAAGGAATTGCAAATCTTCCTCGCGAAATGGGCGTAGTAAATAATAAACTGCTTGAAAACGAAATGCTGTAATGGACTCTTCTATATCTTCACCCATAAAAATAAATTTCGTATAACAATTTACTTCTCGTAATAAACTCGCATATTCAAAACCCGTTCCATCTAGTAATTTTGAATTTAAAAAAACAAAATCTGGTGTATGCTTCTTCATCATAAATAATGATTCTGTTCCTGTATTTGCTTCAAAACATTCTACATTCCTTATATTTTCAGTAAATTTTTCAACTAAACTTCTTCGCTCTTCTGCATCTTCCATGATCAGTAAAATTTTCATTTCTTCAACCACCTAATTCTTTTGTCCGTATGTCCTGTTGTATACATTCGCTTTTATAAGGAACATTCCCTTTTTCTTACTATACCATTATTTATCTAAAAAAACAGAAAAAAGGGAACCATCATGGTAATCCGTACCCTTTGTAAAGGACATTTTAAAAAAAGTTAGGCGGCATCAAGAAGATGATTTCTGTATTCAACAG